>JABHNP010000010.1 GCA_018694455.1 Planctomycetaceae bacterium
ATCTTGCCCAAAATGTGCGGGATCGAGTAATGCGGCAATTCCGTGACGGTCAGATACAGGTCTTGGTAGCGACGGATGTTGTTGGTCGTGGTATTGATGTATCAGGCGTTTCACACATTATTAATTACGACATCCCCGAGTTCTGTGATGACTACGTTCATCGCGTTGGCAGAACAGGACGCATGGGCCGCGAGGGTATTGCGTATACATTTGTTGCGCCGGAGGAGGGTCCGCAACTGACTCGTATCGAGATGCGTATTGATAAGCTTCTGGAAAGGAAGGAAGTGCCGGGATTCGTTGCGCTTGATCCGGAGCCGGCGAGGCCAACTCCTTCTCAAGGGCAACAGCCCGGAGACGTTCAGAGTTCAGGTGAATCGGTCGACGCCGAACCACCGAAGCCTGCTCCGTCACTTCTGGGAAGAAAGCGTGGCCGGAAACGGTTTCGTAAAGCGTTGTAGAACCCGTAACTGTAGGGTGTAGAAATGTCAGAACGGGCATTGCGGCAGCGATTAGAAAGCCTGGAACTAGCAGGCGTTACAAGCCTTCCAAAGACTCGAACGAGTCATGGACAGCGAGTAAGTGATGCGTCAGCGGACTCGCAGAGAACTGATTCTCAAGAGTACGGACGTTTACTCAGTGGCATGCACGAAGAAGTGTCACATTGTGACAAGTGTTCGCAAGTCGCCTCCTTCTCTTCTGAAGTTGTATTTGGTGGGGGTAATGAACATCCTCAACTTTGTTTTTTCGGAGTATCTCCGGAAGATGGTCATGTTGAAGCTGGAACACTCTTTACCGGCCAAACTGAAATACTTTTCACGAAAATTCTTGACGCTTGTGCATTTCCTGCTGAAGAAGTTTATGTGCTCAACAGTCTTACGAAACCGAATCTTCATGAGCATCATGATGATGCTCATGAGATCAAGAATTACGAACAATTTTTAGAACAACAAGTGAATGAATTGAAGCCTGGTTTTATCTGCTGTCTTGGAGCCAGTGCGGCTCAGTCTCTCTTACGAAGTACAGAGCCAATTGAATCACTGCGTAAGAAGTGGTTTACATATCAAGGTGTACGTGTCATGTGCACGTACCATCCCTCCTACCTTCTTCATAACTCATCAGCAAAACGGGACGTTTGGGAAGATATGAAACGACTCATGGGTGCTATGAAAATAGATCTTCCGGCGAGCTAGGTTGGCATGCATTGAAGTTGCAACGCTTGGTCATCATTGAGCAAGTAATGCTTTTCTAGCTTGTTCAATGATCGACGTCGCTCGTTGTTCATCAGTTGCTTCTGCAATGATTCTTACAATAGGCTCCGTATTACTTGCACGTGCGAGCACCCAGCCATCAGCACATTCTACGCGTACGCCATCGAGGCGGCTTACAGTTGCTTGGGGAAAGGCATGAGCAACACGATGAAAGGATTCTTCAATATCTGAATGAGACCATCCAGATGGAAGCACGAGCTTTGTTTTTTTAATTGTGAGAGAAGGAAAGTCTTCGATCAGATCTGCAAGAGGAACAAGTTTTCCGCCCTCTGCCATGCGTTCTAAAATAAGTGCCATGGCAACAAATGAATCTCGGACAAGGCCGACACGGGGGTCTATCACGCCACCGTTGCCTTCTCCTCCCAATATAGCATTCTTCTGTAGCATCTCGTCGACAACGTTTGCCTCACCGACAGCGGAGAGCGTGCATGATGAGCCATGTTGTTCTGCAAGTTTTACAGTGAGGCAACTTGTAGAGCAGTTGATGACAACTGGGCCCGGAGATTTCTTAAGCACTGCATCGGCTGCAAGAGCGAGTGTTAATTCCTCACCCAAATAGTGCCCCGCGCTATCAGCAATGGCGAGCCTGTCTGCATCGGGATCTTGAAAGAAGCCAATATCGGCCCCGGCTGCTGGTATTTGGGACAGTAAATCGATGAGATTATCCGCTGTTGGCTCCGGCTCATGCTCAAACTGGCCGTCAGGAGGCTCGCCAACAAAAGTAACCTCACAACCAAGTGCCTCAAGGAGTGGCCGCGCCAGGCGGCTTCCTGCCCCACGACCACAATCTATCCACACCCTCGGCTTTACGCGACGGATAGCATCCACGTCGACAATCGCAAGTACTTTTTCTAGATGTGGGAGAACGCTTTCAATTGAATGAATATTTCCAGGCTCACACTCATTCAGTGTTTTTGGCGGAGCCCTTCTTAGAGCTTCAAATCGTAGACGTACAGCGTCACCTGCCACAGCGGGAAGTACGCGGCCTTTCTCAGAGAATAGTTTGAGGCCGTTGTAGGGTGCTGGATTATGGCTGGCCGATATTTGAATACCTCCAGCAGCATTATTCTCAACAACAGCAATGCCTACTGTTGGTGTTGATGCCGTGTCACAGTCGAGTACATCTCGGCCGCTGGCCGTAATAGCCTTGGAAATTGTTTCTTTGAGCGCCGGCCCAGACTCTCGGCCATCTCTCCCAACAACGATGGGGCCAGCAGGAAGCGTTTCGATGAAACTGTATGCATACGCTGCTGCGACATCATCCGTAAGAGATTTTCCCACGATTCCACGAAGCCCTGAGACACTGACAATAAGTGGCTCAGGATGCGATACATTCGACCCGGTTCCATTGTTCATTGATTTTCCATTGAAAATAGCTGCATGTTTTGGAGAGGCAGAGTATAAATCCAAACGGAATGTAACGAATACCCGTGTTTTCCCGGAGTCCCCGATGACACCAATGTCCTCTGATTTGCTAACGGATTGTCTCACACAACTAGATAGAGCCCATCAGGATAGGGCGATTACAGACCATTCGGCAGCAACAATGCGAACATGGTTGAAAGAATCACGGTATTCAGAGTTTGCTGAGCCACTTGCTGATCTTATTCAGCGTGCAAAATCTGATAAGACTATTTGGAAATCACTCGACGATGCATATTGGACGGTCATTCCTTTTGGTACAGGGGGGCGTCGCGGGAAAATGTTTCCCGTCGGGTCAAATGCCATCAATGACCGCACCATTGGCGAGAGTGCTCAAGGGCTTGCTGAATATGTGACTGAAACGTGTCTCGCAGATGGTGAGCCAAGTTGTACTATAGCGTACGACACGCGACATCGTTCAGAGCATTTTGCAAAGTTGTGTAGCGAAGTTCTTTTAGCAGCAGGATTTAAAATATTTTTCCTGCGAGGCTTTCGGAGTACACCGGAACTTTCATATGCAGTTCGATATACCAAGAGCACGTGCGGTATCATGGTAACCGCAAGCCATAATCCTCCCTGTGACAATGCTGTCAAGGTGTACTGGGCTGGTGGTGTTCAAGTGTTACCGCCTCACGACAAGGGCATTATTCACCGAGTGATGGAAGCCAAAGAAATTGGTCGAGTTTCGTTTGAGGGCGGAGTTCAAAAGGGGCGTGTTGTTTTCATGGAAGATGAGATTGATACGGCTTTTGTAAAGGCAGTGCTGAAGCAGGCAACACCAGGTGCACGCAATCTCTCAGTCATCTACACACCGCTCCATGGAGTTGGTGCGACAGCTGTTCTTCCGGTGCTTCGAGGAGCTGGTTTTCAGGATGTGAGATTGTTCGGTCCACAAGCTGATCCAGACGGCGACTTTCCAAATGTCCCGGGGCATGTTGCAAATCCAGAAAATCCAGAAGTGATGAGCGGTGCAATTGAAGAGGCGCGCCAGCGCTCTGATGACGTGGTGATGGCAAGTGACCCAGATTGTGATCGGCTTGGAGCAGCAGCTGCAATTGATGGAACCAGCGGTAGTGAATGGAAGGCGTTCACAGGAAACCAGCTTGGGGCCTTGCTAACGGATTGGGTGCTTGAAAAAAGAAGAGATCAGAAAAATCCGGGCCCTGCCGACACGATTGTCACAACCTTGGTAACAAGTGGCCTGATTCGCTGCATTGGTGAAAAGTATGGAGTGAATGTTATCGATTGGCTTCAGGTTGGATTTAAATGGATAGGTCGAACGATTGACGATATTGGTGCAGAAAATTTTGTTTTTGGTTGTGAGGAGTCTCATGGATATCTAGCAGGAACGCATGTTCGTGACAAAGATGCTAGTGTCGCTGCGTTACTTCTCGCGGAATTGGCAGCAGATCTTAAGTCACATGGAAAAACGTTACATCAAAAGCTTGATGAAATTTTCTGTGCATACGGGTGCCATCTTGAGCGCCAGTTAGCAATCAAGTTGCCAGGTGCTGCTGGTATGGATCGAATGCAAGAGATTATGGCAGGCCTACGAGCAGACCTCCCCGCAGAATTTGGTGGGCTGCCAGTGAGAAGAGCAAGAGATTATGGGCAGCTAAAAATCCTAGAATCTGGTGGTAGAGAAACACCGTTTGAGGGTGAGAAAGGAGATCTTGTTATCTTCGATCTCATTGTGCCGAATAGTCCGAGTAATCAGGATTCCGATCATGACTTTCCTTCGCTTCGCAATGCGATAGCAGCGAGACCGTCTGGCACAGAACCAAAAATCAAGTTCTACCTTTTCGCTTTTTCTCCACCGATGGCAAGTGCAGAACTTCCGTCTGCAAAACGTTTGCTTGAAAGCCGACTTGATCTTCTGGAGAAGGATTTACGCAAACGAGTAGGAGTTTGATCCTAAGCTACGTGTATTGCGTTGCTTTTATTGGAGATCTTTTGAAAAGAATCTGTTTCTGAGGCGGCTGGCAATTGTGACATTCGTCATAGAATACAGATATGAATGATTCATCGGATGCGAATTCTGAGACAACTCCAGCAGATACTGATAGATCAGTGACGTCTCGTGACTGCGCCGCAGCTGCGAGAAAGGTGCGTGATTTTCCGCAGACTGCGGGAGTCTATTTGATGAAAGATATTGCCGGGCGAGTCATCTACATTGGTAAGGCAAAAAACCTAAGAAGTCGGGCTGCGAGCTATTTCCTGAAGGCTGCAGAGGTCGACCGCCGGACAGCCGATCTTGTTCGTGAAATACGAGACATTGATTATCTGGAAGCAGATAGTGAAGTAGACGCACTTCTTCTTGAAAGTCGTCTTATTAAAGATGTACAGCCACGATTTAATTCGTTACTCAAAGATGACAAGACTTTTCCATACCTGCAAATCACGACACATGAAGATTTTCCGAGGATTGAGTTTACTCGTTCGCCAGCTTCCAAAGGTGTAAAGCTCTATGGTCCGTTTCCTAGTGCAGGAAGTCTTCGTGGGGCGATCGTTGTACTTCAAAGAATTTTTAAATTTCGAACCTGCTCGCTTGATATAGACAAGGATGATCCTCAGTGGCGATGGTTTCGGCCATGCTTACTTGCGTCAATTGGTCAGTGTACTGCTCCATGTAACCTCCGAATAACAAAAGAGGATTACCGCAAAGACATTCATCGACTCAAGACATTCCTAGAGGGCGGAAAAAAACGGCTTCTTGAAGATATGCGTACGGAAATGATGTCTGCGTCACAGGGGCTTGAATATGAAAAGGCAGCAAGGTTACGAGATGAAATCAAACTGCTTGAGCGACTGCATGAGCGAGGTGATCTTGAAGAGCATGTACAGCCAGAAGTGTTTCTCGTTGATCCAAAAAAAGGACTCGCGGGCCTCGAGAAGGTGCTTGGTCTTTCAGGGCCACCTCGTGTCATAGAGGGCGTTGATATTGCTCATTTGGCGGGCAATGAAACCGTTGCAAGCCTTGTTCAATTTATTGACGGCCTTCCTTTTAAGCCCGGTTATAAACGATACCGAATTAAAACAGTTCAAGGTATCGATGACTTTAAAAGTATCCATGAGGTTGTGTTACGGAGATTTTCACGACTACTTCGAGAAGGAGCATCTTTTCCAGATGTGTTTCTTATTGATGGCGGAAAAGGCCAGTTGTCTGCTGCGATGGATGCACTGAATTCTCTCGGGGTGGAGCCACCGTGTATCTTGTCAATTGCCAAGAGAGAAGAAGAGATTTTTCTGCCGGGTAAATCGGAGCCCTTGCGATTGTCGCGAGATGCTTACTCGTTACGTTTACTGGAATACGTTCGCGATGAATCGCATCGTTTTGCACAACACTATCACCACCTACTTCGAGGTAAGCGCACACTCGAAGATGACACCCTAGGGTCCTGAATGAAAATCAGTAGAGGTCTTGATATTCATTTTGATGGAAATGAAGAAGTCGAATTATTCAGCTTTGAGCCAAGAGCGAGCGGCGTCTATTTCAGTGTGATCAAAGTAGGAAATTTTTGCGGTCGTGAAGGGCTTGCAGAACCATGCCATTCCCTCTTCCCATTTCTTTTCGCCTACCATGGCGAGTCGCTCGATTTCACCAAAGTGTTTCATGTCAAACTTGATATCTTCCCAGAGAGCACCCGCGTCCCAGCCAGAAAAGTCATGCATTGAGAAAAGAATCTTTACTTTCCCTTTTTTCATTTCCGATTCGATGACGGGCACAAAGGTGTCATAGTCATCCCGCGTGAGTTTTCCCGTTGTTGCCACTTCAATAATTCTGTCGCCCTGTAAGTTGTTTACCTTTACCGACATGCTAATAACCCCCCCGAAGTAGTGGTTCTTTTGAATTTTTAATCAGGAATTAGTCTAACACGCCTGATGTGAGGCGTTCGATAACACTCCCATTTAGTGCGTAATGTATGTTTCATAGGTAACATTGTTACAAGTACAGGGCCGACTCGGTGAGCGTTGCCCGCTGCTCACATTTACATCTGAGACTCGTGAATAGGAGACTGCCCGTGAATTCTCATAACTTCTCGCATGGAGCGAGCAATCGTTGTGACTTTTTGCGTCAATTGAAAGCCGGTAGCCGAAGAGAATTTATGCAGGTCGGCACGCTCGCTGGATTCGGTTTATCGCTTGGCTCTTTTTTGAGTATGCGGGCAGCACAAGCTGATGCGAAGCAGTTTGAGCATTTCGAAGGAACGGCCAAAAGCGTTATTCATATTTGGCTTCCAGGTGGTTGGTCCCAGCAGGAAACGTTTGACCCCAAGCCACTCTCGCCTCTTGAGTACAGAGGCGAAATGGGAACAGTTCAAACGGTCCTGCCTGGCGTTCGCTTTAATCAGCATCTGAAGAACACGGCGAAGATAGCAGATAAAATAACAGTGATCCGCTCAATGACACATGGTGAAGCGGCCCACGAACGTGGTACTCACAATATGTTTACTGGGTACCGACCGAGTCCAGCAGTCACCTATCCAAGTTTTGGTAGTGTCGTATCACATGAATTAGGTTCACGAGCGAGCCTGCCTCCATACGTGTGCTTGCCGACTCTGCCCGCACCAGATGCTGAGGCTGGATATTTAGGAAGCGCTTTCGGACCATTTACACTCGGATCAGACCCAGCGAGCTCAAACTTTACGGTACGTGACCTTTCATTGCCTGGTGGGGTTGATCCGAAGCGATTTGAGACCCGTCGTCATTTGCGGAACGTTGTTGGTAGGCACTTCAATCGGCTTGAAGGCTCAGACAACATCACGGCCATGGATAGTTTCTATCAACGGGCCTACGACCTGGTGAGTTCATCGAAGGCACAGGCAGCTTTTGATATAAACCTTGAGTCGAAGGAACTGCGAGATCAATACGGTCGGAATCAGGCTGGTCAAAGAATGATTCTTGCTCGAAGGCTTGTGGAGGCAGGTGTCCGATTCGTGACAATGTCCTACGGAAGTTGGGATATGCATCAGAAAGTAAAGCAGGGAATTGATCGTACGCTTCCTGCGTTTGATCAGGCATTCACAGCTCTCATTCGTGATCTTGAGCAGCGTGGTCTTCTGGATTCAACACTTGTTATGGTGTCGAGTGAGTTTGGTCGTACGCCGAAAATTAATAAAGACTCTGGTCGTGATCACTGGCCTAAAGTTTTCAGTACCGTGCTGGCTGGAGGTGGAGCGAAGAAGGGCCTCATTCATGGTGCTTCGGACGCGATAGCAGCTGAGCCATTCGATAGTCCTGTCAGTATCGAGGACCTTGCAACAACGGTGTATCACTGCCTCGGGATTGTTGCAGAGAAAGAACTCATGGCGCCTGGTGCGCGTCCCGTCGAAATCGTTGATGGTGGTAAAGTCCGGCACGAGTTGCTGGTCTGATCTGCAAGTTCCACGACGTCAAGGCATGTGCCGCCATGGTTTAAGGAAGTGATCGTGCTATGAAGAAAAAGATGACCTTTCAACGAAACAACATGAGACTGTGCGGAGCAATTCTTAGCTGTTACGGCCTACTGATGGGTGTCTGTTTTGCTGCGCCGACAATCAGCAAAGTTGTGCCGGCTGGTGCAATGCGGGGGAGTGAGTG
>JABHNP010000110.1 GCA_018694455.1 Planctomycetaceae bacterium
CTCTTGCCATACCCTTTTTCACACACGGTAAGAAGCGTTGCAGACGGATCAGCGACAACTATTCCAACAAGACTGTCACCTTTCCCAAGCTTAATACCCCGTACACCACTCGTGTCACGACCCATCGGACGAGCATCCGATTCTGGAAACCGAATTGCCATGCCGGAAGCCGTTGCCAACACAAGCTCATCACCTGGCTTTGTAACAACAGCACCAACAAGCTCATCACCCTCTTTTAATTTTACTGCAATGAGGCCCTTCGTTCGCCGTCGACGATATTGCTCAAGAGGCGTCTTCTTCACTGTACCACTTCGAGCCGCAAGCAATAGGCATTGGTCCGGATCATCGAAACCAGAAACTGCTCGGCACTCTGCAACTCGCTCACCCTCTTCGAACTCCAATAAATTGACAAGATTCCTGCCTTTTGAATCACGTGCAAGCTCAGGCAATTCAAAGACACGCATTGAGAAGACCTTGCCTCGTGTGGTGAACACCAGCAGCCAATCGTGTGTACTCGCTACGAAAAAATGCTCGACCGGGTCTGACTCATCGACCCGAGCGCCCGTGAGGCCTTTGCCACCTCTTCGTTGTGCTCGGTATGTATCTGCTGCAGTTCGCTTCACATAGCCGGACCGGGTGATTGTGACAACCATCGTTGATTCCGTGATCAACTCTGCCATGTCACGAATGTCAGCAACTTCACCGCTTATCTCTGTCCTTCGAGGCTCTGCATACTTTGAATCAATCGCAAGGAGGTCTGCCCGAATTAACTCACGAATATTTGCCTCATCCGACAAAATCCGAAGGAACTCACGAATCTTGCTCAGCAGTTCACTATGTTCGCCTCCGAGCTTCTCTTGCTCGAGGTTTACGAGCTGTCCTAGGGTGAGACGCAGCACCGCATCTGCTTGGACTGGAGACAAACCGTACGTGTCAGACTTGCCCCGCTCATCTTGGAGAAGTTCAAACCCTTCGTCACCAAGAGCTCGTTGGAGCAACGACGCTGGCGCCTCGATCTGCATCAACCCTTGCTTCGCTTCCGCCTGTGAAGAAGAATTACGAACTATCTTGATTACTTCATCAATATTCGCCAGGGCGACCAGAAGACCTTCGAGCGTATGCTTTCGGTTTCGTGCACGAGCGAGAAGATGTTGCGTTCTTCGACGAATCACCGAAGTGCGATGACGCAAAAACTCTTCAAGCATATTTTTAAACGAAAGCATCCGTGGCTTGCCGTCAACAAGTGCGAGAAAGATGAGTGAAAAAGTTGTTTGAAGTGGCGAATACTGATAGAGCTGATTCAAGACAACGTCCGGGTCAGCACCCCGCTTCAACTCCAAAATCAGTCGTACCGGCTCTTTGAGATCACTTTCATTACGAATCCCAGAAATACCTTTAATTCGATCATCACTCACTTGATCAGCAATCTTCTCCTCAATTGCATCACGGGTTTGCTGATACGGTATTTCGGTAATAACAATCCGATTACGATTTTTGCCAAATTCTTCAACGTGAGCCCGAGCCCGAAGCGTAATTGTGCTTCTTCCAGTGAGATACCCTCGTAATAAAGCCTCTCTGCCCATTACGATTCCACCAGTCGGGAAGTCCGGACCAGGAACAATCTCAAGCAGTTCTGCCATTGATGTCTCTGGATTATCTATCAGCTGCACAAGTCCACGACAGACTTCACCAAGATTATGTGGAGGAATACTTGTTGCCATACCGACAGCAATGCCGCCTGCACCATTTACGACCAAGTTGGGAAAGCGACTTGGCAGCACGACAGGCTCTGTATTTCGCTCATCATAAGTCGGAACAAAGTCGACCGTGTCGAGATTGATATCGTCGAGCATCTGGGATGCAATTGCTGACAATCGAGCTTCGGTATACCGCATAGCTGCAGCAGGCAATCCGGCGATTGATCCAAAGTTTCCCTGCTTGTCAACGAGCACGTGCCGCATGTTCCATTCTTGCGCCATGCGGACAAGCGTTGGATAGATCACGCTTTCGCCGTGAGGATGATAGTTACCACTCGTGTCGCCAGATATCTTCGCACATTTTACCCGAGAAGAACCTGGGGACAGATTCAGATCATTCATAGCAACCAGGATCCGTCGCTGTGAAGGCTTCAAGCCATCACGAACGTCAGGGAGTGCCCGACTTACAATAACGCTCATAGCGTAGGTCAGGTAACTCTCTTTAAGTTCTTGCTCAATTGGCAAATCAATGAGTCGGGTACCATCCTGAGATTGGTTGGTAGCTATCTCTTTCGATTGACCGTCATTCGTCGGTCCACTGCCATCATTCGCTGATGGCTGCTTATTTGAAGCATCATCAGCAGGGGTGTTTTCATCAGCCAAGGGGTGCGTTCTCCCGGGAATGGACCGCTTCAAAGGGCGGTGACTTGATCTTGAACATACCCGCCCCAAGCAGGCGGTCAACCGGGCTTAATATACCTAAAAAAACGTGACTTTGTACGGCTTGACCGGCATCGCTCCTGCTTCTACCCTCCTGCTCCGTTCCTTTCATCCACTTTGGGCGACGCTGGTGATATTCAGAAGCCCCTTTATTGCAATCCTGATCATCATAATTTCGGCAGTTACCACACTTTTGCCGGGGCTGGGTACGGCACCACTTTGGGATGAGGACGAGCCCAAAAACGCTGCCTGTACATTAGCAATGCTGGATTCAGGCGATTGGATTGTGCCCACTTACAACGGCTCGCTTCGTGTAGAAAAGCCTCCATTGGTCAATTGGGTACAAATCGTAGGCATTTCACTTTTTGGTCGTAATGAATTTGGTGTCCGCATAGGGTCAGCCTGCTTAACAATCGGCACGTGCTTGCTTACCTGGTGGATTGGGCGCCTTCTCGCAGGACCGTTTGCCGGCCTTCTGTCTGGCCTTGTCATGTCAACATGTATCTGGACAGCAGTAGGTGGGCGAGCCGCAACCCCTGATGCATCACTCGTATTCTGTACCACCATGGCTGGAGCAATTTATGTCCACGCTATTCAACGGAGCTCTGTTCTTCAAATAACTCGTATGCACGCTATCGGCATCGGGCTGGCGTGTGGGTTTGCTATCCTTGCAAAAGGTCCCGTTGGCATTGTTTTACCAATGATGGCATTTGCGCTGACCGCAGGTGTGTTGCACAGCAAATCTATCTTCACAAGCTACAAATTCTGGATTTGCAGTGTTGCAACCTCTCTCCGTCCTCTCACAATTCTTGCGGTAGCTACAGCCGTTGCATTACCGTGGTATGTATTGGTTGGATTGCGCACGAATGGCGAGTGGATTCGAGACTTCTTACTCGTTCATAATGCCGGAAGATTTATGGCTCCCATGGAGGGGCATTCTGGATCGTTTCTATATTATCCAATGATACTTGCCATTGGTTTATTCCCTTGGTCAATTATTCTACTTGCCGTTCCCGCTCATGCTGTTTTTCTCTGGCGAACAAATCGTCTAACAAGTTCTCACTTTCGTGCTGTTACTTTTTCTGGGTCCTGGGCTCTTACCTGGATTGGAACTTTTGCGATCGCAGGAACGAAACTTCCTGGCTATATCTGGCCTGCATACCCGGCTATATCAGTCATTACCGCTCTTTATATAGCTGACTGGCTCCGCGGACGTACCGGCTGGGAAAAATTGATTTTCCGGAGCATGACCTCCGAAAAAGCCGCTGATTTGGTGATGAATATCGGCTGGCTCGCACTTGCCGCCGTTGGTATCTGTCTAACAACAAGTATTCCTCTTGTCCTACAAAAAATTGCGCCCGGAAATGAATGGCTAGGACTGCTTGGGCTACTTCCAATCATTGCCGCTGCTGCTGCTTTCTTGCTCCAGCGTCGAGGGCACGCCGGGCTGGCTATAGGTGCTCTCACAACTTTTTCAATTCTCTTCGTAGCGACTCTCGGTGGTCTTGTATCAGTAAGACTTGCTCGCCATCAAGGTACTTCTACTCTCCTAGCCACCTTATCGCCGTCGGCACGTGAAGGAAACTGGGCGAGCATCAAGACACCTCGACCAAGCCTGGTCTTCTATACGCAAAAAAACGTTGACAAACTTGAAAGTATTAGCGCGAGCATTGAGCATCTTCGTACGAATCCTTCAGCAAAACTCGTAGTCGAAGCCGATGAACTGCCCGCTATCCTGCCCCACATTCCCGCTGGATTTGGAATACTTTGCGAAAAACCGGGATCCATTGATATGGGACTCGCAATCATTGGACGAATCGACACTGAAAATACGCATTCACTCGCTCAAAGTCCGCCTTCTTACTAATTAGACTACTGCCCTGCTTGGAGTCATGTTCATGAACCGGTTCAATTCTTTTATAACACGCCACTCCCAGATCTTTGTTTCTGTCGTAGCAATCGTTGTACTTGCCTCTGGGTTCATTGGGATACCTTTCTGGGATGAAGATGAACCACGATTCGCTGCAATCGCTCAGACCATGGTTGAGACTGGCAATTGGACAGTTCCAATATTCAATGGTGATCTCGCAGTTGACAAGCCAGTGCTGATGCATTGGTGCATGGCAGCATGCTTTTCAATATTCGGGACAAATGAACTCGCTGCTCGTCTTCCAGCCGCCATTGCAGCACTGTTGACATCTCTTGCTCTTCTTCGGTTCGGGACACGCTGCTTTAACTCCTCAACAGGCATTGTCGCAGCATTTGCCTACCTCGGCTGCTTACTCGTCGCAATTGAATCTCACGCAGCGACGCCAGACTCTATTCTTGCGGCCCTTGCTACGTGGGCGACTCTTCTGCTAGTCGAGCCATTCCTCACAGACCGACAAAAACGAGACCAACAGAAATTTGATGAAAATAGAGAGTCCGCAGCTCACTTGATTGCCAAATCTTCTGTCGGTACGTGGCACGCTGTCCTTGCAGGTGGATTACTCGGCCTCGGAGTCCTCTGCAAGGGACCAATTGGCTACATTGGGCCACTCGTGGTAGTTCTCAGTTGGGTCTGGCTTGCAAAATGTTTGACTGCTGAGAAAGAACAAACAAGCGATAAAGACCTCAAAGAGCAATTGCTTTCAACAGTCCAGCAGGTACTACAAAACGGAATTCCAGCTGCTTTCCGCACCCTACAGCAGACTCGTTTCCTCGTCGTTACCGCGGCAGCAATACTTATTGCTGCACCCTGGTATATAAGTGTCGGCATCCAGACCGATTGGGAGTGGACGAAGGGATTCTTTTTTGTTCATAACGTTGGTCGATTTGTTGCTCCTATGGAAAAGCATTCGGGCGGTTTCCTGTTTCATCCACTCACAATGCTTATTGGCTTTTATCCGTGGAGTTGCTTTCTACCTCTCGCTCTCTTTACTGCACTCCGTCGACTCTGGAAGGCTTGGCGTAGTGGAACAAAAGCACCGACAGAAAATTCACATGCGCTTGCATTGAGCCTGATTCTTCTCTGGATGAGTGTGTGGATAGGTGGATTCTCCATCGCAGCTACCAAACTTCCGAATTATATAATGCCAGCCTACCCTGCGGCGTCTCTCCTTGTTGCTGCACTTGCCCTTGAAGCTGTCAAACGAAAAACATGGCTTTACCCAAGATGGATGAGTATCGGTGTTGCAGGAATCGCTTTCGGAGGAATCGCAACGAGTGCAACGATTTTGGTTGCCTCATTTTACGGATTAACAGGAAGTGAACCTGCCGCAGTTATCGGACTCATTCCCCTAGCTGGTGCTGTGTGGCTCGTGTGGGGTTCACGAGGACGGCCAGCATATGCTGTAAGCACAATGGTTGTTCTCGGGCTTCTCTATTCCGCCCTGGCCATTGGTCCCACGGCAGCATGGATTAGTCGTGCCAACACGCTTCCAGGCTTAATTCGGCAGGCTCATGCACACGCTGGGGGACGTGCACGAATAGGTGCCTATTCTCAGATCACACCCAATCTTGTGTATTACGCCAAGGGCATTGTTCAACGCTGGCCTACTGATACTGCGACACAAGCTGTTGCCTTTTTATCGACGGGAGCTGATGCCGTAATCGTGATTCCAGAAGACCAATTTGACGAATTATCTTCTTTGCTACCAGAAACAACCGAGGTCATCGGCCGTGCTCGACCATTATTTAAAAATCAAGACTTTCTTTTAGTCGGCAACTCACAAGAAGCCGTATCAACACCTGCAAAACGAACTGCCTCAGTTCGGAGTATGACAAAATGAGTGACCCGGAATGCCGAGACTCGGCAACCTATGCCCAATCCACTGAGCGTCCGTCACCTGGCCTCCTGTCGATTGTAATCCCTTGCTACAACGAAGAGGCTGTGATTGAAGCGACTCACGCCAGAATCTGTAGCATTGCACCAAGACTCGGTATGGAAATGGAGATTATTTACATCGATGACGGAAGTAAAGATAATACTCTTGAGAAGCTAAAACACCTTGCAAGCGGTGACGCACGCATTGTCGTACTCGAATTATCTCGAAACTTTGGGCAGCAAGCCGCCATGTCCGCGGGCCTCGAAACGGCACAAGGAGATGCCGTAGTTATAATTGATGCCGATCTCCAAGATCCACCAGAAGTCATTCTTGAGATGATCGCCAAGTGGCGAACTGGCATTGATGTTGCTTACGGACGACGAAAGTCACGTGACGGCGAGAGTGTCTTTAAACTTGTTTCCGCTAGCATTTTCTACAGATTTTTTGCTGCAATGATGCCATATTCGGTGCCTGTTGATACAGGTGATTTCAAGTTGTGCGATCGGGCCGTAGTCGACACAGTCTGCGGACTTCCTGAAAAACGTCGCTATCTCCGAAGCCTCGTTCCCTGGGCAGGATTCCACCATGCACCAGTGGACTATGACCGAGATGCACGAACGGCCGGGGAAACGAAATACTCCGTTTTCAACCTGCTTTCTCTAGCGGCAGATGCTTTGCTTCTGTCTTCTGACAAGCCTGTACGAATCATTTGGTTGTTAGCGATTCTATTCGCTTTCATAGGTGCATCTGGACTAGCCGTTAGCCTGACCTCTTCGACACAAACACAAACTGGGGTTTCTGCAATTATTGCTGTTGTTGGGCTGTTCTCAGCAGCACAAACAACCGGAATTGCAATCATTGGCGAGTATGTTGTGCGATGCTACAGAGAAGCACAAGGCCGACCACCATTTATTATTCGAAGAAAGATTAACTGAAAAATTCGTCAAACAAGAATACTGTGTAACAGGAAAAAAACGGGTTAGTAAACCTTTAGACGATGCTCTTACTTTCCCTACCTCCATACACTACGTTTCCTCTGCGGGCTCAGAGTGCTGCTTTAATTGCGTCTGTTAACACTGCGTCTTGTGGCGACACACCAGATTTGAATCGGCCGATCACTTCACCGTTGCGATTGATCAGAAACTTCTCGAAATTCCAACCCACTTCACCCGACGGGCTGGACGTCTCTGTAAGTGTTTTGTAGATCGGTGATTTATCGGAACCCTTGACTGTTATTTTTGAAAACATGTCAAATGTAACACCATAATTCTTTGAGCAAAAAGATGCTATTTCACTATCACTCCCAGGCTCCTGGGCACCGAAATCATTTGCTGGAAAACCCAGAATAACAAAGCCTTTGTCTTTAAAAGTATCATAAAGTTTTTGCAAGCCTGCATATTGGGAGGTGTAACCGCACTGACTTGCCACGTTAACAATCAGTACAACCTTACCGTCGTACTCGCTCAAGTCTTTATTCGTACCATCAATTTTCTTCATCGAGCCGATTAATGGAGATGCAGCATTTCCCATCGAAGACATGGCAACCATTCCTATTACCAGCAGCAAACCTAATGCAAATCTTATTAAGGACACGGAAATCATGTTCACTCCTTACAGGATCATTGTTTTTCTATTACGCAAGCTGTGCACAGCGGGAACTCTAACGACGTACTTCATTCCACAACGAACACCACTGACTATTATCATAGCGAATGCTTCAGTTCTGGCACCTCTTAAAACAAGTTTATGAGGCGGGCCCAGCCTGCACAACCGCCTCACCAGCTTCATTCGCATAAGGCACAAAATTCTGGCGAAACTTTTCCGATAGAGTGCGTGCGGCATCTTCCCAGGCGGTCGCGTCAGACCATGCATTTCGAGGTACGAGTATTCGGTCTGAAACACCTGGCACCCGACAAACTGCTTCAAGCCCAAAAACTGAATCACGTTCGGTCGGCATATCATGTAGCGATTCCGCGTGAATGGCATCAATAATGCAACGCGTACTTGCCAAATCAATCCGTTTCCCCAAACCGATCCCACCTCCAGTCCAACCGGTATTTACTAGCCAAGCCTGTGCTCTGTGTAGTTGAATTTTCTCTGACAACAAACGTGCATAGACTACCGGGTGGCGAACAAGAAAAGCCGCGCTGTAGCATGGAGAGAAGGCCAATTGCGGTTGGAGCACACCCATTTCTGTTCCGGCTACCCGGGCCGTGTATCCTGATAGGAATTGATACATCGCTTGTTCAGGCGTAAGACGACTTATTGGCGGCAACACTCCAGAAGCATCACAAGTCAAAAATATTATATTGCTTGGATGACCTGCGAGAGATGGCAGTTGAGTATTCTCAATATACTCAAGCGGGTACGCTGCTCTGGTATTTTCTGTTATCGCATTTGAATCATAATCTACCTCCCGAGTTACTTCATCATAAACAACATTTTCTAAAACCGTACCAAAACGAATTGCTTGATAAATCTCGGGCTCTTTATTCATCGCAAGCCCAATACACTTTGCATAACACCCCCCCTCAACATTAAAGACTCCGTCGTCACTCCAACCATGCTCATCATCACCAAGGAGCCGTCGACTTGGGTCAGCCGATAACGTGGTTTTACCAGTTCCAGATAATCCAAAAAAAAGTGATACATCTTTCGATGCTCCCTCATTCGCCGCACAATGCATGGAGAGCACCCCTTTGGGTGGCAACAACCAGTGCATGAGTGTGAACACTCCTTTTTTCATTTCACCGGCATACTCAGTACCGAGAATAACTTGCTCTTTCCGCTCAAGTGAAATATCCACACTAGTACGACTCGTCATCTGCACTGTAAGTGAATTTGCGGGAAATTGACCTGCGTTATAAATAACACAGTCTGGAGTGCCGAAGTTCTCCAACTCCTCATGCGTTGGACGAATCAGCATGTTGTGCATAAAGAGAGCATGGTACGCGCGGGCGCAAATCACACGAACTTTAATGCGGTGAATAGGATCCCAGCCGGCAAACCCATCAAATACATAAATCTGATCTCGTGTGTTGAGATAATCTATTGCTCGCTGGCGATTAAGAAGAAAAGTATGTTCATCAATAGGATGATTTGTACTACCCCACCAAACGTCTTTCTCTGATTCTCTATGACGAACAACGTGCTTATCCTTGGGACTTCTGCCGGTTTTAGCACCTGACCGTATCGCTATTGCACCGCTTGAAACAACACCTGCCCGCTCCCGCGTAAGTGCATCCTCATACAGCCTCGCTGGCGATGCATTTCGCACCACCACCGGTACGGTTATTTCTTGAGGACTTAAATCAACATAACTTGGCACGCTTCACTCCAGCAACATTTTTGTTTAGGGGAACTAACAAGCTGGCATCTTCCCAAGACCAAACCAGCAAACATACCTATCTACATAATGCCAGATGCTAGCACGCAAGCAGTCAAAAGAAGGCCGCACCCAACAATTAGCATTACCATCCCAACCGGGCTCGGCTGCACACGTAAACGACGACACATCCTTCTCAAACGTCGGCTCAAATCAACCCACGCTTCACCAGCTTCACATGACTGAAGGACCACTATACTCACGGTTCGGAAGGAGCCATTTCCCTCCACATATGCTTGAAGGCCAAGAGTCGGTAAAGCAACACTCTCGCCCGCCCATCGAACTACTGGATCAACTGCAGCTGCATTCTGTGCTACCAGAGGTCGAATTTGCTCGACTGTTGCGTTGTAAATAAGCAGACGGGGCCTGGCGAAGAGAATGCACACTGCGACGACTAAAGCGTACAAAAGAAGAAGAATAACTTCTCCCCATGGTGACCCGCCTAATAACGGCTGAATTGCCGCGAGTGGACCTACCGCTACGAGCCCCGAAAGTGCCACGCCAAGGAACACGCTATCCCATGCCGCAGATATGACAAGCGGCCGGTGACGAAGCTGAAGTCCACCCATGATGCAGCAGTAAAGCCCCAAGGGTACGAGCGCTATCCAAAACGGAAGGCTATCAAGCCAGAAACTCATGACTCGTCCTCGCTCGAAGCGGGAAATTGTATTTCAGATTACTGAAGAAAAGCTAGTGTAGACATTACAACCAACCAGCCAGCCTCAACAACTATCATAACCACCAAGCAGACATAATCACGCTTCCACAGCAGCACCAATTTTTGCTCCTCAATCAAAGTGATTCCGGCAAGGCGAAGACAATGTCTTTCATAAATGCATCTTCAAAACTATACACATCATGAAAATCATCACGACTATCGTCACTTGTCTTTCTCATTTGGCCGATATCTATCATGTTAAAAACAATTTCACCGAAGTCTGCTGTAACACATATGCCCCATGATCCCAATACTTTAGTAGCGAGGTATCCATACTGTTGCTGAGCATATTGTCGGGCTGCCTCACACAACTCCTGACCACTTACATGCTTTTCACTTTTCTTTTTTCCTCGACTTAGCTGCACATCATTATTTTTTTCTTGGTCGCCCATGCCGAGAGATTCTTGAGCAAAAGAAAGGGCTTCAAGAATAAATAAGTATGCGTCCAACGAATATCTTTGGTCTCGTTGGAGCAGGTCTGCCAAGGGATGGTTAGGATCGACAAGAGGCATGCGTTTCTCACAAAATAGTGGTCAGAAATAACATACCACATACACCGGCAAATATCGCAAAAGCTGTTCTTAATAAATCAGCTGCCGGGAGCCTGCTCTTCAATAAATGTGTATCCCAACGGAGTCAGTGGCCTCGAAAAATCACGAATCAGGTCGAGACCACGATCGATCAAGCTTGTTCGAGGGTCAAACTGGTACACATCTCGATCTTGGCCACCTGGTTTAAATATCTGAATAGCAAACGGCATCAGGTCTGTTGCCCGAAGAATGAGTTCCACTTTTGAAAAGTTTGCAGCGTCTACTTGGAATTTAGGCAATGCTTCAAGCCATATTTGATCAGTCACTGTTGCTGGTGTAATAATTCGCATCGAGTACCGTTTTTTCAGAGTATCTGCCTTGGCTCCAAAAACAAACGGAAGAGGTCCTTCACTAATCGCTCGGCCTCGCATCTCAGGTGGCAATTTTGTTTCTCTAAGTTGCCGCTCACTATGCCGAAACTCATAAATGCTTGTGCCATTGCAAACCCAGTGTTCACCAGAATTTGAGGGCCTTGCATCGTATATTCTTTTTTCAGGATTCCATTGTTTAGATGACTTGACATGAAAAAGCCCTTTATCAGGAGCAGCGTATTTAATTTCTCCTGAACTTTCAGAAAAGGCTAATCGCTCACCCGAAGTATCCGCAGGGCTCCA
>JABHNP010000244.1 GCA_018694455.1 Planctomycetaceae bacterium
AGTCGAGATTCAACCATGTCATATGACTTAACGATAGGGCTTTCTGGCCGAAAGTTTTTGGTGAAGTCTGTTTCGACTTGAAGTTGGAAAGCCCCCATTCCTGTAAATGCGATAATCGCCAAAGAGCCCAGAAGTATTGGTTTTGGATGCTGAGTGATCCTGAAAACAAGATGATTAAGGTAAGGGTCGAGGTGTTCTTTTCCCCTTCGTTCCTGATTTGGCGTACCGTTTTCCCTCACGAGAGCAAACCAAGGAATGACAAGTCCAACGGCAAGAAGCACCATTGCGGCACCAATGACTGTCATGAATCCGAAATCATGAACAGGCCCAACGTTACTGGCGATAAGTGAACCAAAGCCAATGATGTCGGTAATAATGGCACCGACGATGGGCCAGAAAAGCGTTTGGAGTGTATTCGTGAGAGCCTGCTGTGGTATTTCGCCATCACTTAGTCTCCGTCGAAATTCAACTATGATGTGAACTGTGGTTGCAATGGCCACGACGGTTATCATTGCAGAAAGCATAGTCGATACCATGGTGAGTTTTTGGCCGACTGTTGCAAGTAGGCCACGTGTTGACCATAGGGCTAAGACTACTACAGCAAGCGGTGCAAAAAGCCACCGGATACTTTGGAACAGAATAAGTAGTACTACCGAAGCGAGTAGCCCCGCTGTAATACCAAGAACATTTCCATCACGACGAAGCATGGCGAATCCATCTCGAAGCATAACTGATTCACCAGCTATTGTCCCGGCTGGATATCTTTGCATGATGGCTCTAATAGCATCGATTGTTTTTCCGGCATGATCTTGTTGCACAGTCGAGGGCTTTTTTTCTGGTTGCTCTTTTTCAGAAAGAACACAGACAACAGCAGCAGTTTGTCGATCTGTTCCAACTGTGTATCCCTCCATAAGTTGAACAAGGTTTTCGGCGGTTGTATTATTTTTAGTATCAATAATGTCAGCGCCGAGCGGTGTTGTTGCTAAACTCGTTGCATTGCTTACGCCAGGTAGCTGAGATAAGCATTTTGTTAATTCCTCTAGCCGGGCAAATCCAGTCGCTTGAAACAGTTCGGGCTCATCATAGACGGCGAGCACGATGGAACTTGCACCAAACGTTCTTCCAAGTCGATGGAATGGAGGAAGTGCCGAATCACTTCGGTCGAACATGGCATCGATAGACTGGGAATATTCCAGATGTCGAGATCGCTCAACTGAAAGGAGCCCAATTGCAATACCAAAAATCAGGAAAATGAGACGATGTCGGACAAGCAGGCATGAAAGCCTATTAGCGAAACTGGTTAATTTAGAAGGTACGAGAGGCATTCCAACGTCGCCCTGATTGAGACTGGATCACCTAGTTTACCCGGATGGATCACCTAGTCTTCCAAATTCTCCACAAAATTTTGACACCTTGATTCGACACCTTGACCGGGTTTTTAGCCCGTGATTATAGTCCCGCTCCTACTTTTGTTTCCCCAATTAGCCGAGCCCACGTGGTGTCGGTACAGCGGGTGCGCGTGCCTCAAAACCTTATTCATAACGATCATTCCGGAGAATGTCATTTTGGTCCAGGACCACCTGGAGCGAAGAGATTTTTTCTATCGGTACGTCATCAACTTCCGGAAGCTTTGTTGCCGGGCAGTACAGTCATCGTATGGCTTTTGGTTTTTTTAGGTGCGTGTTGGAGCACAGCACGTGCGCAGCTACCTGCGCATCATAACACCAATGGTGTACTCGCTAGTTTACCAGCACGTGGATTAGCAGCGGCTATCGCAGAGGCTGGTCAGATCGAAGTGGCTGCAGCAAATCCTCAGGAACTCTTGAGCATTACTGCTACTCAGGCATCACGATGGACTGAGGGCTCTTATGAGGTGTGGCATCTCACAGGAGGAGTTCAATTTCAGCAAGGTCTAACTGCCGTCGATTCTCACGAGGCCGTCGTTTGGATTGAACAGCAGCCTGAAGTCCAGGAGACAAGAGAAGGTTTAGAAGTTCCAATAGTTCGAACGGTTCTTGTTCGAATGGCAGGAGGGGTAGAAGTGCGAAGAAGTGTTTCTTCTGCAGTTGATAGCGAACAGGCTGGTACAATTCGTAGTGATCGCTGGTCTGGACGCTTTGGGATTATTCGTGACCCAAAACTTGATTTTAAAAGTGTTGTGGCCTCGGGTAGTAAGCCAGCTGTCTATGAATCACCTGCAAACATCACGCCGATGCCTTCATCCGAAATCGAACTCGTTTCTGGTGAAGAATTAATTAACGAAGTTGAGCCGGCACAATTTGCTGAGTTTGGTGATGCCAATGGCGGTGTTATCGTTCCGTCAAAGCAAACAATTACAGTAGGCCGTCGGCTACGGGCATTTCCTCGATCAAGCATGCCACTTGCCGTCCAGTGGTTTCCAAGTCCGTCAGGGCCAGAGTGGGTCGCTGTAATCACATCAGGAATCAATCTGGTTATCGATGGAGTAGATCCTGCAGGGCCACTCGATATTTCTGCTGATCGCATGGTTATCTGGACCCGTGGCCAGGAGCAGCCAGATCTAGGAGGAGACGCTGCTCAGGCAGCTGATGCACCTCTGGAACTTTACATGGAAGGAAATGTCGTTTTTCGGCAGGGGCAGCGTGTGATTGAGGCTGTAAGTATGTTTTATGATGTGCCCCGATCAAGCGGTGTTATTACAGGTGCTTCTGTCCTTACTCCAGTTGATAGTTATGCGGGCTTAATACGCTTGCGGGCAGATGTGCTTCGACAAGTTGACCGTAGCCGTTTTGTTGCACAAAGGAGCGGCCTGACGACAAGTCGTATGGGAACCCCGACATGGGAGTTTCGCTCCCGTGAGCTAACGTTGACGGATAGGCAGGTGCCGCTCCCTGGGCCATTCGGCATGCCAATGATTGATCCACTTACCGGTGAGCCAGCTATTGAGCATCAGCAACAAGTAACGAGTCGTGGAAATACCGTGACGCTTGGCGGTGTCCCAATTTTATGGTGGCCAGTACTTGCCACCAATGCGACAAAGCCGACCTTCTATATTAATGATTTAAAAATTAAGAATGATCAGATTCTTGGTACGCAGGTCTTAACAAGCTGGGACGCGTTTCAGGTTCTCGGCTGGCAAGATGCACCGTCTGGTGTCGACTGGGATTTTAATATCGACTACCTCAGCCTGAGAGGTCCAGGGTTTGGTACTTCTTTGCTTTATAATCGACCTCAGTTTCTAGGGCTTGGTACGCCCGCAAATGGAATTGCTGATGCATGGTTCGTCGTTGATCGAGGGATAGATAACCTTGGCCTTGAGAGGCGAGATTTTACTTATCCAGGCTATCAGGGTGCTTTCCGAGGCCGATCGTTCTGGAGGCATCGTCAAGATCTTGTTGCAGGATGGCAGGCACGAGGAGCGGCTGGTTGGATCAGTGACTTTAATTTTCTTGAAGAGTACTACGAATCTGAGTGGGAAGAAGGATACGAGCAGCGTACATGGCTTGATTTACGGAGACCGACAGATAATCGTCAGTGGCGTCTCTTAACGAGTTTACGGGTAGATCCATTTTTGACGCAGAGTGAGTGGTGGCCAAGGCTTGATCATCACTGGATCGCTCAGCCACTCTTGCGGGATGCGCTCTCATGGTATGAACACTCGAGTATTGCATATGCCCGCCAAGCTACGCCTGCGGCCCCGACTGGTCCCTCTGCCGGGCAGCCGGGTCAGGGATATCAGTTCTGGACACTTCTGCCTTATGAAAACAATGTTATTGGTGAGCGGCTAGTCACGCGACAGGAAATTGATTTGCCGTTTCAGGCGGGCCCGGTCAAGCTTGTCCCTTATGCGTTGGGTGAACTTGGACACTGGGGGCAAGATGTGGGTGATCCTTTCACAGGAGCACCACCTAGCAGTATTGATCGTGCATATGGTCAAGTTGGAATTCGTTCAAGCTTGCCGATGTGGACTTCTGACAATTCCGTCGAGAGTAGGCTCTGGAATCTCCATGGTTTGGCCCACAAAGTAATCTTTGAAGCCGAGTTCTCGTATGCTGATGCGACGAAAGACGTTAACCAATTTCCACTCTATGACCAGTTAGATGACGATACAATTAACCAGTACCGACGAAATATTGCCTTTTTTGATTTTCAAAATACACCACCACCAGGGGTATCACCGAACCCTTACTATGCCGTATCGCCATTTGATTTCGCAAGTTCAGGAAGAGGGCCAAATGACGGCCGGTATGACCCGCGGTCGTATGCCATTCGTCGCGGAATTGGTAGTTGGGTGACTGGGCCAAGTGAGGTGGTGAATGACCTGACAGCCTTCCGTGTCGGCGCTCGACAGCGTTGGCAGACAAAACGAGGGCCATATGGCAACCGCCGAATAGTTGACTGGGTTGTCTTTGATATTGATGGTGAATTCTTTCCAACAACAAGCCAGAATTTTGGTCAGGTCCTTGGACTCTGGCAATATGATTTTCGCTGGCATGTCGGTGACCGGACAACTATTTTGTCGACCGCTGACGTTGATTTTTTCACTGGCGGTCAACAACTCTACACTGTTGGTGCTTTATTGAATCGGTCAGCTCGGGGAAGCGTGTATATGGGATACCAATCATTTGGTGGTCCTATCACCGCAAGTGTCCTTACTGGTTCGTATACGTATCGAATGAGCCCAAAGTGGGCAAGTTCCTTTGGGTCGTCAGTTGACCTTACAGGCGCGAATATTGGTCAGCGTTTCCAACTGGTCCGGATAGGTGAATCGTTCTTGATGAGTTTTGGCTTTAACATCGATTACAGTCGTAACAACGTTGGTGTGACGTTTGCTATTGAGCCAAGGTTTTTATCTGGTACCCAGTTTGCCGGCGGTGCGGGACTCTCTGATTCGGCCGCTGGAACATCTGCATTCGGCGGCTCGCCGAATGGGGCGCCGATTGCTGGAGCCTACGGGCTCGAGTAACTCTGTTGTTTGCTATACCAGAGACCCCATCCAAAAAATAAAAGTGCCAAAAGAATATATGCAATTGCTAGCTCGAAGGGACTGCGGCCACGTGACTCAATAGGTAGCTCGCCGATGGCCCATGGAAAAAACATTCGTCCATTTTGAAAAGGAGAATGGATGATACCGAAGAGAGTGAATGTTGCTGCAGCAGCGCACCAGCCGGATGCCTTGATCAGTGCGCGGTCAATGAGCGCTGCGGTCATGCCCGCCCATAAAAGACTCGTGATAATAAATCCTGATGCAAGAATTCTAAGGCCGTATAGTTCACTTGCCAATTGATTACCAGGAGTAGCACCTGCTGCGAGAAGTTTGTCGGTTTGAATCACAACAAGAGCGGCAAGTGCTGGTATGCATGCGATAGCAACTGCCGGATAGTGATGTTTTGGAGTAGCTCCGAAACTCTGAGCAGAAATTTCTAGTCCGATGAAAATTAAGATCGGAAGAATGGCCGGTGCCGGAATGAGTTCATAGAGCAACGCAAATGAGCCTGTGAGGCCAGCAAGACCAATAAAAATTGCAGTTGCCAGCGTGTAGGCTGCGCGACCTCCCATTGCTTTATATGCAGGGTGACCGATGTATGGTGTCGATTGAATGACACCTCCACAGATTCCTGCGATCAGTGTTGCAAGTCCTTCAATTGCAATAACACTTCGTGTGTCGTATTCATCACCTGCTGCTGCTGCGCTTTCCGTACAGTCAATACCACCAATAACTGTGCCAAGAGCAAAAGGAATGACAATAGGCAGATACTTCAAAGTAAGAGGCCATGCTGATATCCAACGGAATTGGAAGACATCAAACCAGCCAGTTGGCCAAAGTGCTGAGAGCGGATCAAAACTCGTATGGGTTTCACTGGACGGTAGCCAGCCCCCGGAAAATCCAATTGCGGCGATCGCTCCACCAATGAGAAGAGCCGCAAGAGCACCAGGGATACGGTAAGGCAAGGGAATCTTAGCTGTGAGGCTTGCTAATATTATACCCAGTGAGACAAGACCAATGATTGGTTGTGAAAGCAACTCAACAAAAGGTAAGAAGCTAATGAGTGCAAGGGCGATGGCGGCAAGGCTACCAAGCAAGGCAGCGCGGGGGATACGGCTACGTATTTTTGATGCAACAGGTGCGCAGCAAAGTTTGAAGACTCCACTTGCCACGATACAGCACATGCCAATATGCCACGCCTGGCGTGCTGCGTCTGAGTCAGAGAAGCCATTATTAGTTGCTTCTAGATAGGCTGGTCCAATTACAAAAAAGACCATTCCGAAAGTGCTTGGAGTATCAAGCCCCAAGGGCATCGCTGTGACATCAGTGCGACGAGTCTGCTTTGCGATGCGAAGGGCTATCCAAGTGAAGAGTAGATCTCCAACGATGACGCCAAGAGCCGTCCCTGGAACAAAGTGTGATAAGGCGAATTCCAGCGGGTAATTGAAGACGGCTACCAGCAGTGACACTGCTAGGGTCAAATCAGCCAAATTGTCAAGCGATAGGCCAAAAAAAGCATTTATGTCACCACGTGCCGCCCAGCGATATTGAGATGGCGGTGGCATGGAGGCTCCCGATACTTTATTTTTAGGGCTTTGGGATACGTCGAGACGTCTGTTGAACCTGATGGTCGCAGGCTGTTACGGTACGGACTATACTCTGTTTTAAAGGAAAAACGAGGTGCCATGTTTTTCACTCACCTTTGGTATAGGTGGTGACACAACAAGTTTCTTTCTGAGTGCAAAAGAAAAAGCCGTTTGGGGCACCGAACCACGAGATGACCTTCTGCGTAGTACATCATGGATATTGATCAGCCTTCATCCGAGAGTCTCAATCCTACTGTTGGGGGGAACTCTTTAAGTGCCGGGCAATCTGAGGATGTTTCGCGTCGCCTGCGTCCTCTTCCAGAAGAGCCGTCTGATGAACAACTTTTCCAAAATTTTTGTGCCACCGAAAATACAATCGCATACGAGACTTTGGTTGCTCGGTATGAGAGAGAGTTGTTTAGCTATTTGCGGCGCTACGTTGGTAATTCTGAAATGGCAGAAGATGTTTTTCAAGCAACCTTTCTGCAAGTCTACGTTAAACGAGATCGGTTTGAGGCAGGGAGACGTTTTCGTCCGTGGCTTTACACCATTGCAACCAATCAGGCAATCGATGCACAGCGACGAAATAGGCGACATCGTATGGTGAGTTTGGATCAACGAGTAGGCAATGACGATGAGGGAGACTTAATGTCTGTTGTAACGTCTACTGGGCCAACGGCAGTTGAAAATTTAGAAGATGAAGAGGCAAAAGAATGGGTCCGGGGAGCTGTGGACAGTTTGCCCGAGACACTGCGTGCAGCATTAATTTTAGTGTATCACCAAGGGCTGAAATATCGGGAAGCAGCTGACGTCTTGGGGATTCCTGTGGGAACAGTCAAGAGTCGTTTACATGCTGCGTTAACAAAACTTAATAGTGCGTGGACCAGCAGCGATCAGTCGGAGCTAAAGGCATGAAGGAACACATCGCCAGTTATCACCAAGTCAAGCATG
>JABHNP010000002.1 GCA_018694455.1 Planctomycetaceae bacterium
AGATCGGCCGCCAACGGAGGATGGGCATCACCAATATGAACACTCGATACCGATAATGGCTCAACCAAGTCCAGCAAGGCAGGAGCAGGCTCTCTCGCCAAAGGACCAACAAACTTTACAATAGGCTTTTCGTTTCCTGGAACACGAAATCGGAGCACTGCGGTGACGACAAGAGAAAGCCTCGGTGGGTCAAAATCTCCCTGAATGGTTCCTTCTTTCCCTGGCTTGATACGAATTGTCACAGGCAAACCAAATCCTGGCCGGTAATACCGCCGAGAAAGCCGTTTATCTTTGGGAGGCTGACATGGTTCAATGCTTTCAATATCACATACAGAAACGGGCACCCCTTTCAAAACAATTGGAATACGTATTGGCCTATAGGGTGACCCAACCCACAAACCATCTGGCCGGAGCCGCCCCTGCTCTCGTGCCGTCTGAAGAAGGCCCAGAAGTGCATCGCCGTACGCATTCGTAGCGGTTTCAACAACAGCGGGTGACTCTGGTGCAGACCACACAGCATTCCAGGCTGCCTCAGCGGAAGCGTAATACGCTTCAACGGTTAGATGCGAACAGCTCTTCCGCATACGATTGGCCGCTTGCCAATATTCACAACTGTCTGACAGATATCGTTCCGCCGCCGCACATCGCTCTTTCTGTGATTGCGCCGGCTCTCGAACAACCTGTACAGGCTCCGCGGCACGAGCGCATGATAAAGAAAGCATTACTATCGTAATGCAAAGATAACTCCTTTTATGTCGCGATCGATCGAGTACCGGCGTCTGCATATTCCCCATCACATCCCAGCAAAAACTTCTGGAGTCTTCCTCTAGATGTATCGGCGGACGACGTCACCGCATCACAGTCTCAGCTGGATCCTGAGAGATAATCTGGGAAAGCATCCTCATAAAGCAGCAGGAATGTAGAAGATTTCTGTGATAGCAAGACGCAAAGTCACTGCTGTTCGCCCATCTTTCGCTCCACGATGCCGCAGATTTTCTAAGGAGCAGAGGATTCGGTTGCTTGTGAACTCATTCCCGATGCAGGTCCACACTCCACAGATTCAAGATCAGCATGCAGATACCGTATAAGCCCCTTCGGGCCGAGGTTGAAAAATACTCGCCCCCTCGTACACCAACGAGCACCGTCGTAAAAAAATTCGGCAGTTGCTGCCCGCACATTCGACACTGCTTCAACTTCTTCCATGCCACCACCTTCGATCGCTTCAAAACAGACCTCAATAGCAACAAGAGCTCGAAGATCACCTGTCTTACGATCACGTGCAAAAACAATGTCATCATCAAAGGCAACATCTGACCATCGCAGGCCGCGAGGCTTACCGCTCACTGATACTTCGTCAATAAACTTCGCTTCAAGCTGTTCCCTCTGACGTCGGAAATCTCGTTGGATTTCCGCAATTTTCTTGGCTTTCCTCGCTACCTGAAGAGGACGTATCACCGAGACCGTTATTATGAGCCCAGTGACAATACCAAGAATGATGACAACAACTGATAGGATTGAGACCATCCGGATTTCCTTTCGGCTTCAAAGAACGTTTCCAATTGATTCAAGCTCAAGTACAGTGTAAGCCCTCTTGCGTCACGGATGCAAAAGATAGCTTTTTCTGCGAAGAAATTCGCTTCATCCACCCTTTCCTGAGAACAATGAACTCCAAAATAGCAAAGAAAAAATGGCCCTCCAAGCGTTCGTCGTCCCCAAAAGGAAATCGCGTCCGTCCTTTCGGGGCACATCAATCAATTTCTGGAGGCCTCCCAAAAGCGGTTGAAAGAGCGATTGAAACCGGCTGTGACTGCATGCAAATATTTACACGAAACGTAAACCAGTGGGCGGCAAAACCAATCGATACTGATGTTGCAACGGCCTTTCGGAAAGCAGTCGATCAAGCGGGTCTTCAACTTGTGGTCGCACACGATTCGTATCTTATTAACCCAGCGTCCGCCGACAAAACACTCCGGGAGAAATCGATACAGGGACTTGTTACCGAACTGGAGCGGGCAGATCTTCTTGGTATTCCCTGGGTTGTTGCACATCCAGGCGCTGCTGGCAAACAAGACCGAATGATCGCTGTGCAACGTGCTGCTGATGGAATTATCGAAGCACTTCGCCGAACAAAGAAACTCAGTAGTGGCATTCTTATCGAGACGACGGCTGGCCAAGGAACCTGCCTCGGCCATACATTTGAAGAAATCGCTACGATGCTTGAACGCATTGACACCTTTAAAACACTTCGGAAGCGTGTCGCCGTCTGCCTTGATACATGTCATGTTTTTGCTGCGGGATACCCTCTACACCCGAAGAAATCACTTGACGAAACCATTCGACAATTTGACAAAACGATCGGGCTCGCCCGGCTCAAAGTGATTCATGCGAATGACTCCAAACGCGAGCAAGGATCTCGTGTTGATCGCCACGAAGGCATTGGACAAGGTGCCATCGGTCGCGCAGCTTTTAAACTTCTTGTCACCCATCCCAAACTTAAAAAGGTTCCTTTTATTCTTGAAACACCCAAAGAGGGTGATGACGGCAAGCCGGATCCACAAAACGATATCCGCAACCTCAAACTACTCCGCCGCCTCGAAAGCTGAATCTCAAACATACGTCTTAATTTTCATGGTCACGTATCTTCAGTTGCCTTCCGAAGGCGAGACTGCCAGACGTCGATTGCAACATCTAGCAGATTATCAGCCTGTACTCGTTCTCCTGTCCACAAGATACTCCACCATTTGCGGTCATCGTCCGAGATAATAAAGGATCGATACGAGCCTCCAGGACCATCACAAAAAACATAGCCCGGCCGCTCAAGGGAAAAGCCTGAAAACTGCTTAACGAGTTCCGGTTCAAGTGCAGCTGCAACATCACCCACAAGCTCAGCTTTTGAAGACCATGTCGTAAAGTCAAAATGTACGTAGTCAGGCATTTCAGATATTCAGGGTTTCTTCGGATTCGAGAAAAGCTCAAAGCGACTGTACAGAAAAATCTCATTGGAAACGATGTCGATCAACACGAGTTGATAGCCTTAAATGTTCTAATCCTGACATTTACATCACCTCATTCAGGGCGTGAGAACTCCGCTCGAACTGAGGTAAACAAATAAACACCATCACCGGCTTTAGAGCCTGAACTGCCTGACTAATTCCCAGAGACCTTGTGCTTGCGCCCCGAGTTCTTCTGAGCTCGCAGCCAGCTCTTCTGATGCCGCTGCATTACTTTCGATAGTTTGCGATACAGATGAAATTGCCCGTTTGACCTCTGCTGCGTTTCTCGCCTGTGATTCACTTGACAGAGCAATTTCACCAACTGCATTGGCTGTAGTATCAGCTGCGGTCACAATCG
>JABHNP010000198.1 GCA_018694455.1 Planctomycetaceae bacterium
AGGAGAGAAGCCAGGAGAGAAGCCAGGAGAGAAGCCAGGAGAGAAGCGAAAGTGCGACTGACGAATCTGGCGAACCACGTCGTCGCCGTCGAGGTCGGCGTGGTGGGCGTGGGCGCGGACGGCGTACTGATCAACGTTCTCAGGAAGAATCCCGTGCTGAAGAGAGTGAAGATCTTCCGGGCTACGGTCGGAATCTCGATGGAGAACGAAATGAGAGGCAAGGGTCGCCGTCGGAAGTAATCTCAGAGGGCCAGTCACAGGCCTCGCAGGAGAGTGATTTCGGGCAGGTTTCGAATGCCCATGCTGAAGGCACCGAAAGAGAATACAATGCTGCTGCTGGTGAGAATCGTCTGGAGACATCAAATGATGATCGCCCACCGCGCCGCCGCCGCCGCCGCCGTGGGCGACGAACACAAGATGGCGTAGAAACAGAGCGTGATGAAAGTCGCTCGCAGAATGAGGATGGTGACGCCTCAGGTGAATCCAGAGATACTCAACAAAACGGTGATGGATCACATGCACAGCGAGATGACCGTAGGAGTGAAGATTCTGACGGTGAACCGCGCCGTCGCCGTCGCCGTCGTCGAACGTCAGACGATGATTCGCAGGAAACACGTGGTGAAGATCGTCCAGCACGCCGGTCGTCGAGATCGGGAGACACAAGCAGTCAGCGACAATCAACACGTGGCGGTGGCCGCAGGCGGGAAATGAGTCGTGGAGGTGATGGTGAGAGTCGTCGCCGTGAGACGTTTTCTCGCGTGGGGTCCCAACGTGAAGATGATGAAGAAGGACTCGAATTTCTTGGTACGGAAGACGATATGGCGCCGGTCGATCGTCGCGATGCGGCTGATGAGGACGTGCTCTCCGAAAGCGGGCTCGATAGTGTTCGTGATGTGCCTAGCTGGGTCGAGGCTATAGGTATCGTGATTGCAAGTAATATGGATAGTCGCAAGCAACCTCCCCAGAGCTGAAGTTTGTGCCTGAAGTTCTTGGGTTGTGAATACGATCGACGGTCCTGACGGTGGCACCGACTGCCTTTTTTCAAGGCAGTTGGTGCATTCATTGCGGTGATAATTCCGCCTGCACACGATTTTCGGTGGAATGAAGACGCTCCGCAATACGCAAAAAACATGGGTTTCTTGACCCCGGGACCGACGGTCTCTTTTTTTGGCGCAGCATTTGCCTCCTTTTCTAAACGAGCGTTGTACCCGCGTGCACAAAGTGAAGAAAGGCAATCTGATGAGTCTTTTTGACCAACAGAGACAGACACAATATCCGCATGGTTGTCTATCCGTTAATAACCTCATTATTTTATCACGAGCCGATCCAATTATTTGTGGGCATTCTACAGAGACTCGAAATCTTGCAGAGGCAGCATTGCGGCTGGGTATTCAGAACGTGCATATAGTGAGCTACCCGCTCGACATTCTGGCCTCCTCAGGGCTTCCCCTCAAACCAGAACACTCGGTCGAAGACTACTCTACTGGCATTACGGTAGATCGCCCGGCTCCAGTTGGTGATTATAAAGTTCTAGATGGGAGGCTTGGTGTTGCTATATCAGGACACGTTATCAATTTGTTGGCGCAACTGCCTGGAAAAACAGCTGTCATGGATCTGTATCTTGTGCCTCACGGGCAGATGGTGATGCAGGCGGTAGCCTCAGCGTGTCGGAGTGGTATTGCTGATGCTCCTGTCACCATTGGAGAGGCTGTTGGGTCGGATATTACAAACGTGGTATCGAATGCTTTGGCTACCGGTCAGTCAGGTGCTGCTGCTCTCGTGATACAGAACTATCTCGATCATGATTATCCGGTTGCGGTGAGTGCCTTTACCCGGGATCTGATTATCTCATCTGGTGTTAAAGTCGATAATGTTCTCGGTACAAATTTCACCCAAAAACTCTCTGAGAGAGTTCGTGTCAGCTATCCAGCAATCGATACATCAGCCTATTTGTCACCAACAATCAGTGAGGCTGAACAGGCGGCGATTCTGGCTCGTCGTGGTCTCGTTCGTGATGGCTATGTTCTGTTCTTAAGTCGACTCACGAAAGCCAAGGGGGTTGAAGATCTTATTTATGCGTACCGTGCAAGTGAGTTGCATGGTCGAATACCGCTTGTGATTTGTGGTTCAGGTCCTGACGAAGCATTCTTTCGTGAAGTTGCAATGAGTGACACTTCAATCCTCTTTTACAATGATATCGGTGATCTCGACAAATTAGCGCTCATGTCGGGATGTCATGCGTATTGTCTTCCGAGTAAACCTCGCGTTGAATTCACAGAGACATTCGGAATCGCGATCGCCGAGGCCATGTTATCAGGTGGGATAGGCCCTGTAATTACAACTCGCACTGGTGGTATACCAGAAGCGACAGGCGATTATTGTCTTTACCACAAAGCAGGTGACGTTACCGATCTTGTGGCATGTCTTAATAAAGTAGCCCACATGCCAGACCATGCACGAGCGTGTATGAGCCAGCAGGCTCGTAATTACGCATGTCGGTTTGACAGAGAGAAGATTCTTAAAAATCTTCTTGAGGAATCTGTTGTGCCTACTGCGGCGTAATCTAGCTAATCAAAAATAGAGGAGCGAACGGCGGAACGCTCAATGAAAATTCAAGCAGCACATTCAGAAAGAAACCAAGTAGCGAGTGATGACCTCGTTCATTTGGTTGATCCCTTTATTGGTACAGAGCCGGAAGACCTGCCTCCACGAACAGGAATAGCGGCAACATGGTTCTGGCCAAAACCATACATTGGAAACACGCACCCGGGTGCATGTCTTCCTTTTGGGATGGTTTCTGTAATGCCTTACAGTGGCGGGTATCCGACAGGTTATGGCCGTTATGGCAAGTCTCTCGAGGGACATCCACCGCGATTCATGCAAGAACTGCAGGTGTCTGGGTTTACGCACTTTCAGCAGACGGGCGTTGGTGCCATTCGGAAATATTATAATTATTGTCGAGTGACTCCCTTTTCTGAAGAGTGCGGTGGGCTTTCATCGGTTGGCATGCTTTTTCCGATCACGAACGAGGAGGCTATGCCTGGATTTTACACATGTGTTATCCAGCCGCATGGTATTCGTGCTGAGATCACAGTGACGCAGCGAGGCGCAATCCATCGATATACATTTCCAAAATCAAATGGGTCAGGCCTGGCGATCGACTTTTCTCACGGTGGCATTAATATTGAAGATGGAAGGACTATCCCGTTGCGGGCAGAGTATGCTCTCCAGGGGAATCACGGTGCGGAAGCGTGCGTCACCATGGAAGGTCTTCCAATTCGAATGTCTTTGGAAGTATCCGGTTTTGATGCGAACACGGCTGTAGGCTCTCTTTGGGAAAATGGTGATGTCCTTTCTGGTGAGAAAGAAAAGGCTTATGAGTACATGCGAGAGTCGACGTATGTACCATTTGGCGTGTCTTTTTGTGGGCCAACCGAGGAAGGGCAGGTTGTCGAACTGAAGGTTGCGTTTTCATTTCGGAGTCGGAGAAAAGCCTATGAAAATCGGTTGTCTGCAGCCCAGGAGTTCTCTGTCGCAAAGCGCAATGCAAAAAAGAGTTGGGAGAAGGGCCTTCGTCGAATTCAGATTCAAGGGGGCACGCAAGCACAGCAGAGAACGTTTTATACAGCGCTTTACCACAGTCTTATCAAGCCGAGTGAAGCCCATAATGAGTCACCTTTCTGGCCGTGGGATGGCCCGTTTTACTTTGATTTTTCAACTCTATGGGATATGTATAAAACCCAACTCCCTCTTGTGCTGACGCTGTTTCCGGAACAAGGAGCTGAAATTGTAAATGCGATGCTTACCGTTGTGGAAATGGAGGGTAACTTTCCAATCGGATATCGTCTCGCACGAGGTTATGACCGATTTTCGCATCAAGCCAGTGCCCTTGGGCACGTAGTCATTGCCGATGCCTTTCATCGCCGTCTGCCGGGCATTGATTGGGAGCGAGCTGTGACATTGATGACGAAAGATCTTGGTAGGGCGTACGGAGAAGCTTTTTTTCAAGAAGGTATTGTTCATCCGTTAACGCATACGCTTGATCTTGCCTATGGCTGTTTCTGTACCGCCCTTATCGCACGTGAGGTTGGTGATACTGCCGCGTCAGGCCAGATGCTCGAGTACGCGACTCAGTGGAAGAATGCATTTGATCAAAGCGGTGTTCTCAGAGAGTCAACATACTACGAAGGTTCAAGATACAACTACAGTTTTCGGTTACTGCACGATATGGCTAGCCGAATCAAGCTTGCTGGTGGTGATGCATCGTTCGTCAAAATTCTGGACACTTTTTTTGGGTATGATGCTGCAGCTGTGCAGCAGCCCGGTGTATTTCCATGTCGCGAGGAAATGGTGAAGGGTGAGTCCCTTGGTCGCTTTGAAGGGCTGAACAATGAGCCAGATATGGAGTCACCGTACGCGTACATCTACGCGGGGCGGCATGATAGAGCCTGCGAAGTTATTCGGGCAGGATTAACGCAGTGCTATGGAGATACGCCCGGAGGCATGGTGGGAAATGATGATTCCGGTGGCATGAGTTCATGGTATGTCTGGAGCGCACTGGGTATTTTCCCTGTTGCTGGCCAGGACGTGTTTTTGCTTGGCTCACCGCTTTTTGACCGTGCGAAAATACAATTTGGACGGTCTTGCTCCCTCGTTATAGAAGCAGTGGGTGGGGGCGATGGTCGGCAGTATGTTCAGGCTGTGTCTCTCAACGGCGTTCAGCATCAACGGCCATATTTGTGTTGGGAGGAAATGGCTTCCGGTGGAATCCTTTCGTTCGAAATGACATCTACCCCAACAATATGGACCCAAGAACGACCACCGTCTCATTCATAGTTGAACCGTGATACAGTCGTGACGCCATCACTGTACCTGTATCGCAGCTAATTGCTGAGAATGAGTCTCACTGTCACAAGGTAATTAAAAAATAGTTCATTTAATGTCTTGTTCAAACGGATCCTTGACGAATAGTATGAAGAGTGAAAGTGAGGTGCTTGATGGTTTTCTGGTCGCAACACTATGTGAAGTGTCTTTTCTTTGTGATGGTGCTTTTGGCACTGTTAATTTCGGTGGAAAGATGTGTTGCTATTGAGCAGATTGCCGTAGAGGGACAACTTTCTACACACGCTGATATCCATGAAATTCTTGCTCAATCCAATCAGAGCGAAGAAGGCATTGATCTCAATGCGTTAAAAAGCTTGGACGTAGATGCTGCCCGCCTTATAGCTGAGACTCGTGGCAAATTGTTTTTAAACGGGCTTGCGGCGATCACTCCAGAAGTTGCTGAAGTTTTAGCGACACATCGTGGATGGCTGCATTTAGACGGGTTGCAGTCTATAAGTCCGGAGGTTGCCACCGCGCTCTCAAAGCATCAAGGTTGGCTCTTCCTAAACGGCATCAAGGTACTTGATAAAGATGTTGCCGTTGCACTGCTTCCTTATCGAGGACAGTTATATCTGGATAGCGTCCAGACAATTACCGACGAAGTTGCTGAAATTATTGTAAAGCGTAGAGACGGAGTTGAGCTATATGGTGTTGAGAATATTAATTACCAATCGGTAGCAATGCTCAGAAAAAACTCAGAGATCATTCTTCCAGAAAAATTTAACCGATTAGGCTGGTGGCCCTTTTAAATGAAAAAAGCCGGCAGAAGCAAAACCTCCACCGACTCTTTTCATTTTGTTGGATGCACTTAATTGGTCAATTATGGAAGTTGAACAACCTCACCACCATTGCGGGTGCCAAGGGCCCTCCAGGTAGTTCCGTCAATGGTTGATGTAAAGGATTTGGTTGATCCGTCCATCATCAGGCCATTACAAACACCACCATTGTGGTAGCTTCGTGATGTCACAACAGCAACAGCAGTAGTATTCACGCCCTTGCCTTCACGCTGTGAGGTGAAGTCTCCATCGTCAGCACCAGAGTTTTTAGTCACGGTGTTTGGCGGGAATGTTGTGGTTAAGCCGTCTTGATGAGTGCGGCCGTCGCACCACTCAGTGTTTCCGCTATCAGGCTTTTGACTACCACCTAGGCCCGATAAATCCGTTGCAGTCAATGCTGGAACGGTTGTGAGTCCACCACCGTCACGCATGTACGGTGTGTACCCCTTTTTCTCACCAGCAGCAAGTGTGTTGGAAAGACCATCTCGGAAATCTCTAGGTTTTGACTTTTGGTTAACACCAAAGGCACCGTTACCACTGCCTGCTGGAAGAATCTGGCCGGTTCCACGAGACCAGCCAATGTTGGTCGGGTAGTATTTTTCTACACCACCGCTTATACGAACTTCATCCCTGATTTCACTTGGACAGAGCAAGGTGTCGATTCGGTAAGAGCAAAGATACTTCCCATTTATTTGCTTATCAGCGTAGCTAGTTGCAGATGCGATTGCATCTCTGACTTCGGCGCCCAAAGCCGCGTTCTCGATGAAAGGAAGCAGTTGTGCCGAGACCCCCCAATCACTTATCTGTGCACCGGAACTATCCTGTTCGAAGGCTACTGGATAATGTCTCTGCCCATTTTCAAAATTGTGCAGTGCTAAGCCCATTTGCTTGAAATTATTACTACAGGAAACACGTCGGGCTGCTTCTCGAGCCTGTTGAACGGCGGGAAGAAGGAGGCCGACGAGAACGCCGATAATGGCGATGACGACTAGAAGTTCAATCAGTGTGAAGCCTGACGGTTTTCCATGATTTTTCGTGTTCATTTCGTACCTTTGCGACAGTTGGAAATCTGTTGGCTGGCTTTGGAGGAAAATCCGGGGCTGGCTGGAAGTTGATATTGAGATTCAGTCTCAATAGGTGTAGTCTAGTCATTTAGTGAGGTTCGTCAACAGTAATTTGGGTGACAAATAATGAGAAACGACCCAATACAAAATCAAGGATCTGCCAAAGAAGAGAGATTGGAAAAAAGTCTCGCAGTGCAAGCGATTGCTTCCGAAAAGCTTTTGCAGGGACGGCGTGAATTGCAGATTCTGCACGGCAATGAGATATACCGTTTGACGCTTACCCGGTCCGGAAAATTAATTCTTCACAAGTGACGCTGTGAGTCACATATCCAAGCACAATTTTTGTGCGAGTCTTAGTTGCTCTCGGCAAGCAGCGTTCGAAGCGTTGGTTCTATTGCTTCAGCCCATATTGCATATCCCTTTTGTTTGGGATGTAGTAAATCAGGCATGATTTCTTTTGAAAGCGTTCCATCGGGCAGAAGGAATCGTTCATTTATGTTGAGATAAATTACATTTTTTTTCTGAGAGAGTTTTGATATCAGAGTGTTTGCGTCGTCATTATTTTTTCTTTGTGGGCTGTTTGATTTCTGTGCTCGCGGGAAAATCCCAAGAAGAAGAATTTTTGTATCAGGTGCTTTTGCTTTGATTCGTTCAATAATCTTCTCGATACCGGCAGCGATGGCCTTCGGAGGATCTTTTCTAGCACCAGTGTTGTTTGTGCCAATCATGATGACCACGACTTTCGGTAGTACCTCATCGAGTTCACCATTATCGAGTCTCCATAGGACGTGCTCCGTACGATCACCACTAAACCCGAGGTTCAAAGCTTTCCTTTTCTGGTAATATTTATTCCAGGTTTTCTTGCCGATACCTTCCCAGCCGTGGGTAATCGAGTCACCAAGGAAAACAAGATCCCATGTGCCGTTTTGTGCCTCTGTAAGTTTGTCTTCGTGTCGTTCCTGCCACCAGTTTTTTTCATCACTCTTCATGCGGTGGGCAGGCGTGGTTGCAGTTTTTATTGCCGCCTTCACCACGTTTTCAGCATGAACTGATGACTGTGCTAAAAAAGTGCAAACAATTACTGTGTAAAGAACGCGAGTGCGAAGCATAGATGAATCCCTGGTGTTCATTGTTCCTATAGGTATATGTGTCGAACCTGCATGATATTATCAAAACAAATCTCATGAAAATGGGAGGTAGGTGGTTTTGGTGGGGAATGAGCAATCTTGAGAGTCTCGGACGAGTATTGCTGAGCCGGTCCAGATTTTTTGCAATGGTGAGAAACGCTTCTTTGCTTAATGATTGCCTATACGGTTTTGACTGCTAGTGACACTTGGGTGAGACCGGAGAAGGTCTGGTTGTGCATGCAGCACCCTTCAGGCTAGGCACCTGGGTTCGATAACCCAGTTCGATAACTGGGTTCGATAACTGGGTTCGATAACTGGGTTCGATAACTGGGTTCGATAACTGGGTTCGATAACTGGGCGGAACTGTCGATCCTTCTTATTGTCAGGGCGCCCGAGAAAAATAAGTACAATGTGGATGCTTATGAAAGAAGACACATAGTGAGTTATTGTGGCCCTCGCGAAGTCATTTTTAAATTAGAGATCAGCGGTAGTACGAATGTGAGTGAATCAGATCCCAAGTGTTGTGTGAGGCGGTGGTTTCCGCAGGTAGGGTGCAATAGGTGAAGGTTGTCTTTCCAAATAAGTGAAGAAGTCACGGCAGCAGATAGTCACAAGGGAATTGTTATGAGAATCATGATTGTGTCCGGGAGTCATCGTCAAGAGAGCCAGTCTTCGCGGGTGGCTCAATATATAGGGAATGACCTTGTTCGAATTGACCCAACGCTTGTCATAGATTCGTTCAGTTTGTCAGGCAATCCCTTGCCGCTGTGGGACGAAAGTGTCTGGCAGAAGTCGAGTACCCTTGCATCCTTGTGGAAGCCTGTTCGTGACCGGATGCAGCTAGCGCATGCTTTTGTTTTTGTCACACCAGAGTGGGCGGGTATGGTTCCTCCTGCTTTAAAAAATCTCTTACTCTTTGCAGGCCAGAGGGAAGTCGGTCATAAGCCAGCGATTCTCGTTGGGGTATCGTCTGCTCGGGGTGGCAGTTACCCAATAAGCGAACTGAGGATGAGTGGATATAAGAACAATCGGCTGCTCATAATCCCAGAACACATCCTTGTTCAAGACGCTGCCGACATGTTGCTTGGTGAAGAACCAGCAGATGAGCGGGACTCATGGTTGCGTAAACGAATAACATTTGCCAACCGACTCTTGCTTGAATATGGAAAAGCCGTTGGTTCAATTCGAGCCAGTGGGCTCACCGAAGACGCTGATTTTCCGTATGGCATGTAATTTACGACATTTTTTTGTAGAGTTGGAAGTTACCCAGAAGGAGTCTTTTCCACACAAAAAGTCATTTAAGAGTCGTCAATGTCGTCAGGTGAACCAAAGCTTTCAGTCCCTCGGGGTAATCTTGCTGGGTTTTTTGAATATGCACGTGATGATATTCGTTCTGGATTTCTTGTTTTCCTCATTGCTCTCCCACTATGCCTTGGTATTTCGCTGGCATGCGGATATCCACCGATCGCTGGTGTTTTTACAGCTATTATCGGAGGCTTTGTTACGCCACTGCTGACAAACAGTGAGCTTACAATCAAGGGCCCAGCTGCTGGACTGATTGTGGTTCTGGCTGGCTGTGTGTCCGAGTTTAGTGGCGATGGAATGAGTGGTGGCTGGGCTCCGATTGATCAGCAGGCATATCGAGCTGCCTTAGCAATCGGTTTTGCAGCGGCCATTCTTCAAATAGTATTCGCAGCCTTTCGAGCAGGAATACTCGGAGAATTTTTTCCGATCTCAGTAGTTCATGGAATGCTTGCCGGAATTGGCATCATTATTTGCATTAAGCAACTGCCAATTGCGTTAGGTGTAAGTGCATCAGGTGAACCGCTAGAAATTCTTACAGATATTCCTCATCTTCTTGCCGAGGCAAACCCGGCCATTGCTGTGATTGGTATCACCAGTCTTATTATTATGTTTGCCTGGCCTATTTGTACCCGTCCCTGGCCAATTTTGTGCAGGGTGCCAGCGCCTATCGTTGTGCTGATCGTGGCTATGCCTGCAGGGTATGGCTTTGATCTCCTGCACGAGCACTCGTACTATTTGCAGGGGCATGAATATCAGCTGGGTGAACAGTTTCTTGTCAGTATGCCGAAACAGATTTTCGGCATGTTTCGAGACATTACATTACCGGATTTTGCGGTACTCGCTGATCCGAGGGCTTGGAAGTGGGCGATTGTCTTTTTCTGTATTGGAAGCCTTGAATCTGTGCTGAGTGCAAAGGCAATAGACGCTGTTGATCCATGGAAGCGTCGTAGCAGTATGGATAGAGATCTTTTTGCAGTCGGTGTTGGCAATCTGTTTGCGTCGCTGCTCGGTGGCTTGCCGATGATTTCAGAGATTGTTCGATCCAAAGCAAATATCGATAACGGTGGAAAAACTCGGTTTGCTAATTTCTGGCATGCGATTTTTCTGTTGCTATGCGTCGCAATTATCCCGACGTTTCTTCACCTTATTCCTCTTGCGGCCCTTGCTGCCATGCTTGTGTATACGGGTTTCCGTCTTACTCATCCCACTGAGTTTATTCACATCTACCGTATTGGTCGTGAACAGCTTGCCATTTTTGTCACAACGATGGTGATGGTAGTCGTCACCGACTTACTTGTTGGCGTATTGATTGGGGTGGTTCTGAAAGTATCACTTCACTTGGCGAACGGTGTTCCACTCCGGTCACTTTTTAAGCCCTACTTGGAAGTCGAAGATGTCTCAGGCAATACAAGTCTTATCCGTGCTCGGGATTCTGCTGTATTTAGTAACTGGATTCCATTTCGGCGACAGATTGAGCAAGTAGGCCTCGTGCAAAAACGGAACCTGATTATTGATCTTTCAGGCGTGCAACTCGTGGATGATAGCGTGCTAGAAAAGCTCGAAGAGATGCGGGAAGCATTTGAACTCGAGGGACTCGGTTTTGATGTCCGGGGGCTCGACTCTTTGATTCCAATGTCAGATAACGTACTGTCTACTCGTAAGCGTACGTTAGGTCAGATGAAGCGGTTGACGATCATGGCGCCATCTGCAGTCGCCGAGCATCTTATCGAAGAGTTTTTCGACCGAGGAGTCACCGGATATACAATTACCGAATGTAAGGGCGGAGGGCGAGAGTCTGTCGATGGGCCGTTACTGCAGCGAGCACGATGTGTTCGGCTCGAAGTTTTAGTTCCCACGACAAAGGCAGCCGCACTTATAGAATTTTTACGATCTGAAGTTCTGCCAGAATTTATGGCAACAATTTGCCTTGAGACTGTGGAGGTTCTTCGTTCCACTGATTTTGACTAGGCATTGCTGGCTGTACTTAGTAATACGCCATGTAGAAACATGTTATGCATAGAGCTTTGGTGATGTTGCGAGCTGAAGTGCGATTTTACAGCCAGTAAGAAACTGCTCTATGTCTAGCCTTTCGTTCAGTGAATGGCCTGCGACTTGTCCGGCTCCAAGGGTTGCCACAGGAATGCCACGGGCGTTGAGCCAGTTTGAGTCGAGTGCACCCTGCGTGGTAAGTAGTTCCGGCTTCATGCCGAGTTCTCGAATCGCAGCCTCAGCGAATTTCACAGAGGGTGCATTTTTTTGGATTATAAAAGGCTCGTATTCGACATCAGTGTGAAATGTTACTGATCCTCGCTGTCCCTGACTATTTTTTAAAGAGCGAACTGCTCGTTGGCAGGCACGCTCGACTTCACGAGCAATACGGTCAAGGAGCCGGCGGTCAAAACTTCGGCACTCCCCTTCAATATCAGTGCGATCAGTTACAACGTTTGTAGCATCACCACCGTGAATTGTTGCGAGGTTACATGTTCCAACTTTTCCACCACGAAGAAACTCTCCATGCCAGCCCCCACTTACCAGATCTTGAATCGCTAGTCCTGCAAGTGCAATGGCGCTGACTCCCCGATCAGCGGCTCCACCTGCATGACTTGCTATGCCATGAAAAGCTATCGAAAGAGTTCTGCCGCCAATAGCAGCATGCGTAATTCTATGTGGCCCTCGGCCATCCCAGTTCCATGCAAGCTTGGGTTTTCCGAGCTTTCCTATATTGACGAATCGGCTGCCAAAGAGTCCGAGTTCTTCTTGAACAGTAAAGAGTAGGGTAAGAGGTGGATGAGGAATTTTTTTTCGTTTGATTTCAAGAATAGCATTAAGTATTGCTGCAACTCCCGACCTGTTATCAGCGCCGAGAGCGCTCCTTGGATTACCAGAAATATATGAGTCCCCGCGTTGTATGGGTCTGCATCCCACGCAAAGTGGAACGGTGTCAAGGTGTGCCATGAGCATTCTTCGAGGCGCCCGTAGCGTGCCAGGAAGTTTGACAATAAGGTTTCCTGTGCTGCCCCCGGCTGGAGATTTCTTGTGTGCATTATCCGTTGAAATTGCTGATGCTGGAATGCCAGCGGCAGTAAGCCGTCGACGGACATATTGAGCAATCTTGGCTTCGTGGCAGCTTGGCCCTGGGATTTTCATTAGGGCAACAACAAGATCCAGGGCACGGTTTGCGTCGATAGTTGACAATTCGCGTGCATCAATCTTTTTCAAGCGAGCTACTTGTTTTTGCATGAAAAAAGATCCTTTTATATCTGCAATGTTGCGTTCGAACATGAGCGTATCGTGACGCTCCTATTACAATACATGTTTTCTTTTGTTTGCCTTGTAGGTTCCTGTTCACCATTTGAACACATTGATTTAAATTATCATCGGGTCAAGAGGACACATCGTATGTTTTTTAGATGCCCATGAGTCGAAGCCGTGGTCTGTTTGAATGTTACTCGGAAAGAGGTCTGTTATGGGTGAGATAGAAGACATGAATGTGCCGGAAGACAGTCGGGAGTACTCGCCACCACCAAAGACTTTCTGGAAGACAATCGCAGCTCTTGGGCCAGGTATCATTCTTGCAAGTTCAATTGTTGGTAGTGGTGAGCTTATTGCAACGACAGTAGTTGGCGCTAAGGTCGGATTTGGCTTGTTGTGGCTCATCATTCTTGGCTGTGCTGTAAAGGTGGCCGTGCAGGTCGAGATTGGCCGCAATGCGATAACATGGGGACGTACTCCGCTTGCTTCATTTGACCGTGTTCCTGGTCCAAGGCTTGGAGGACGGGGTTGGATCTACTGGTGTTGGGCAGTGATGATGATTCTTATTGTCGTACAGCAGGGAGGTATTCTTGCCGGTGTTGGGCAATCACTTGCTGCGGCGATGCCACTTACGACGGCTGGTCGAGTTTCCGGCGACCTACACGCAGAAGTTGCTGCGGCAGAAGTTGACGTGGCACTTCAAAAACGTCGGGGCTCGGAGGATTGGGTTGCCGCCAAGGAAAAACTTGAAACACTACGATTGCAGTCCGAAGAGCTTCAGTTTCCACATGACGCCTCAATCTACTCAATTCTGATGGCACTTGTGACAGGCGTAATGCTTGCGAGTGGACGATATGGGCTTATTGAAAAGTTTTCACTCGTTCTTGTGCTTGCATTCACAGTATTTACGTTTCTGGCGGTGGTGATGCTGCAGTTTGATGCCAACTGGGCAGTTACGGGAGAGGAGTTGGTTTCTGGGCTGACACCCTCGTTCAATGGGAATCACGGAGGCTTTTCAGTAGCGCTCGCGGCACTTGGGATCATCGGCGTGGGTGCAGCTGAACTTATGGTGTATCCCTACTGGTGCCTTGAAAAGGGGTACGGGAAATCAGTTGGTTCACGATCCCTTACGGACGGGTGGGCTCGTAACGCAAAGGGTTGGATGCGAGTCATGCAACTTGACGCATGGACTTCGATGGTCGTGTATACGATGGTAACAGTATTTTTCTACATGCTTGGTGCAGCCACGTTGGGGCGGTTGGGGCTTGTTCCATCTGGTAATGAAATGGTTCGTACGCTTGGCCAGATGTATGTGCCAATTTTTGGTGCATGGGTACAACAGGTCTTCCTGCTTGGTGCATTTGCAGTTTTATATTCGACTTTTTTCGTTGCGGCTGCTGGAAACTCTCGGATGGTTGCCGACGGCTTGGTTCTTGCCGGACTTTTAAAAGGTGATGAGCAATCTCGACGAAACGCAGTGCGTGTTACATGTGTCGTCTGGGTACTTGCTGCATTAGCGATGGCGTTTCTCTTCCGTGCTCCGGTTGCGATGGTTTTGGCAAGTGGTGTAGCCCAAGCACTGATGCTTGGCGCACTCGCGGTTGCTGTGCTGTATTTTCGGTATCGAGATATCGATGAGCGGTTGGCGCCCGGAAGGAGTTGGGACGTACTGCTGTGGTGCTCGGCAATCGGTTTTTTTGGTATTGCCGGTTGGACAGTCTGGCACAAGGCGACAGAGATCCTTGCTTTCTTAAGTTTGTGATGACGTGTGAGCGCAGGTCGCATCAAGGGGACGGTTGTGTTAAAACTCTGCGTTTACAAGAAGACTTGTGCTGTTAAATAGTGGCTAAATGTGTGGAGAGATATATGTCATCGGTGTCGAATAACAATCAAGGGGCGTCAGAGAATTCTCAGGTGCCGGCTCCTCATCAGCAGAATGTTGTAGATGTTCCTGCGGCAGGTAGCCCGCTTCTGGGTTTTGATGCATCGAGGCTTGTGCAGCACTATCATGCTGGTGAGTACACGCAGATGGCAGCGCAGTTTCTAGCCGTTC
>JABHNP010000174.1 GCA_018694455.1 Planctomycetaceae bacterium
AGAGGAGAGACTCGGTAACTGACTGTGGGCAGCTCCATACAAGGTAAAACATAGACTCACGAATGAGGTGCTCGGCGGGATGACCTTTTACGAAACCAGCGCCTTTCGATGCGGTGAGAGCAGCTTGAGCCGTACGCGTAACAAGAGTATTGGCTCGTTGCCGTAGAAGATTCCGCTCCTGAGTACCAATTCCTTTCGTGGCGAATTGGAACAGCATAGATTCAATAACGGCAACTTCTTTTTCAAGTTCTTCAAAAATTGGTTTCAGCTGACCTCTTCGGAAGGATTCCTGTTCAAGTATCGCTAGAGATGCTCGGGTGCTTCCTACGGCTAAGGCAGTTGTTCCAAGTCCTCCTGTTTGAGGGCCAGATTCAGATTTCGATACGATTTCGGCTGCCGGTGAGACGTGATCTAGTTCAATGCTTGATGTTCGGCTGCCAGTTAGTGCAAGCAGTTCCATTGGTGGCGCGATTTTTACACCGGAACTATTGGTTTCAAGAACAAAAAAATGCGGAGTTGCTTGTGTCTTTTGAGAGTTTATTGATATCGCACCTGTAACGAGGGTGCTTACACTGTCAGCGCCGGTGACCCAAGGGCATCGGCCTTTTAGGGACCATTTATTATTTATCTGTGTAGCGGTAAGAACGGGACGATCAAGGTGTTGTTGGCTCGTCGTGAGTTGAGAAATACCAACAGTTGTAAACCGTTGGCCGGTAGCAAGATCTGGAAGAAACCGTGCTCGTGTTTCTAGGTTTGCACGAGATAAAATTCGTACTGCGCTAGCCCATTGCGTAAGGGCTAGTGCAGTTGTAAGGCAGCTCGATGCAAGGGCGATGAGAAACTCCATAATCGCTTTTTCAGAAGCCTCTGTTCCGCCATTATCTTTCTGAATCCAGCCCGCAAGGCCACCATAACTGGCAATTTTTGAAAGGGCACCGCTTTTCCAAGGCCCTGCCTCTCTGGTGTAAGCACCAAGGGCCATGATTTCTTGGCAAAGTTCTACCAATGAGGAACCAGTCGGAAATTGTGGAGGAAACGGCGTCATAGTGGACCATTTTATACATGGATTCGTTGCTGTATCGCAGTTCTATTGTACCCGTTTGCTCCCACAATGACTGCTTAAGCAGGTCTGTCATGACACGATATACTAAGAATTCCTGCCTGGTGCCCCGCCCTTCTCCGTCCTTCACCTGGAGTTACACCATGAGTCGCATCGAAAAAACACTTGTTCGCGAAGCTGAATCGAATGCCTCAAGTAGGGCTCAGCAAACGCTTGCATTAGATGAACTGTCTCCGCAGTCACTGTATGCAAAATGTACAACGTTGGCTCAGAATCTCTGGTGGAGTTGGCATCCCGAAGTAACGAATCTATTCCGAGATCTAGACCCAATCCGTTGGAGGCAGTTAGATCATAACCCGATTGCTCTGTTGGCAGAATTTACTCCAGAACGCCTCGAGTCTCGTGCTGCTGAACTTGTGTTGTACAGTCGAATTAATCAAGCACATAGACGACTAAAAGAATACCTTACCGGCGATTCTACCTGGAGCGATGTGCACGCGGGGGTTCTTGGGTCGAAGCCAGTTGTGTATTTTTCTGCAGAGTTCGGTATTCATGAATCAGTGCCGATTTACTCTGGAGGACTCGGTGTTCTCGCGGGTGACCATGTAAAAAGTGCGAGTGGCCTCGGTATTCCTCTTGTTGCTGTTGGGCTTTTTTACAATCAGGGTTATTTCAGGCAGCAGTTGGATGTTGACGGATATCAGCACGAAGAGTACTTGGATTCTCGAGTCGATCTGTTGCCCATAGAGCCCGCCACAAACATAAAGGGTTTTCCTATTACAGTAACGGTTGATACACGGTCTGGACCAATACATGCGAAAGTTTGGCGAATGGCAGTAGGTCGCGCGAATCTTTTTCTGCTGGACTGTGATATTGATGGAAATGATCCTGAGGATCGTGAGTTAACGAGCCGACTATATGGTGGTGATACGAGGACACGGATTCGACAGGAAATGGTGTTAGGTATCGGCGGTGTCAAAGCAATCCGATCCCTTGGTATTGTTCCCGGCGTATATCACCTCAATGAAGGCCACTCGGCATTTGCAACACTTGAAGCCGTGCGTGGCCGCCTGGAACGAGATGGGTACTCATTTGATGAATCGGTGAGTCATGTGGCTAGGCAGACTGTTTTTACAACTCACACGCCCGTACCCGCTGGTCATGACCGTTTTGATAGCGGGCTGATCGAAGAGCACCTTGGCCCAACTCGAGATGTTCTTGGTATCTCACATGATCATCTCATGTCGTTCGGGCGTGTTGAAACTCATAATAATGATGAACCATTTTGTATGACGGTGCTCGGGCTGAAGTTATCACGTCGTGCGAATGCTGTAAGTGCTCTTCATGGTCATGTAAGTCGACGGATGTGGTCAGAGCTTTGGCCTTCTCGGGTCGAAGAAGAAGTGCCTGTTGGGCATATAACGAATGGTGTGCATGTTCAAAGTTGGCTGTCGTGG
>JABHNP010000051.1 GCA_018694455.1 Planctomycetaceae bacterium
AAAACTAGCATTGTCTATGGTCTTGGCAATTGATTGCCCGTTAGTCATTCTTGATGAACCAACAGCTAATCTTGATCCCTCTGCTCGGTCCGAAGTACTTGACTTAGTCCTCGAAGCCCGTCGTGCTGGGAGAACAATAATTTTTTCTTCACATGTCTTGTCAGAAATCGAATCGACCTGTGATCGTGTTGTGATCATGAGACACGGACAGATTGCACATGAGCAGTCGATCGCAACCCTTCGGAAACGGCATAGAATCTACGCGCAACTTGATGGCCCACGCTGCCAAATTCCGGAAAACCTGTCAGACACGATCTCTGTTGTAAAGGAATCTTCAAGCGAGATTGTTTTAGAATCCACTGACTCTCTTACCCGTGTACTTGATTGGCTTTCTGATCTTCAACTTAGTGAATTGAAAATTGAGCCCGTAGGACTTTCTGCTGTCTACGACCACTTTCATCGAGAAGACAGTCGGCACGGAACGAATACTTCACTCTTCCATTCTACATCTTCTCCTCAGCAAGGATCATAAAGTTACCGTTATGTGGAGCACCACAATCTGGAGAAAAACCTGGGGAGACCAGGCGTTGCTCGGTCTGGCGTTTGCTGTTCTATGGGCTGCTTTTCCGTGGCTATATATTGGCCTCTCTGCCCAAATTGAAATGAATGCGTTTCAGGATGTTCTTCTTCGAGCGATCCCAGAAGATTGGCAGAAAATGTCTGGTGTTCCTTTTTCAGAAGTGGCGACCCACGTCGGAAGAGTAGCATTGGCTTTTGTTGATCCGGTTGTAGTGCTCACTGCAACTGTTTGGGGGGTAACTCGTGGCAGCGATGCTGTCTCTGGCCAACTTGAGCGGGGAACTCTTGAAATGATTCTTGCCCAGCCAATTCGTCGTCGCACCCTTTATTCGACTCAGGCACTTGCGACTATCTGCGGTGGCTTCTGTCTCTGCACAATTCTGTATGCTTCAGTTTTCACAGCCATACAGTTTGGTCCATGGGCAGGAGAAGTGAACCCTATTCAATTCCTACCTCCGGCTCTCAACGTTTTTGGCCTTATGGTGTGCATGAGCGGCCTAGCCGCAGGGGTATCAGCATGCGATAGCTACCGGTGGAGAACCATTGGAATCCTCTGTGCATTCTACATAACCTCGCTGTTAACAAAACTCGTGGGTCGCCTTAGCGAAGCACTCAGCTGGACCGGATATCTCTCGGTGTTTAACGCCTATGAACCACAGCGACTCGTTGGTGGAGAGTGGTCAGACTGGCAACTCTTGCTCCAATACAATGGGATTCTTTTTGGAATTGGTATTACTAGTTACGTCATTGGGGGTTATATCTTTAGCAAAAGAGACCTTCCTGCCCCGCTGTAAACCAGAAATAAATTGTTATCGACAGAATCACTCTTCGGCTGGCACTGAAGAATCGGTTACATTTCTTCTACGATTGCTTTTCTTTAAATGATCACAATCGGCTTCTAACTCACTTCGTTTTCAAGGAACATCCGAATGCTTACGTCTTGTTGCCTGAAGATCTGCTGGCTCACCCTTGTGAAGCGAAAAGTCTTTTCTTTATTGTGTTCAATAGGAGCGATCCTGTTCTGCATGCTACTAGTACTTTCTGACAGTGCTCCACGTTGTTTTGCAACAGACACCGAAAACAAAGAGTTGCAAAGTTCTGAAGAGAATGTAGGCCAACAAGATCTCGATGCTGCAATCGAACAGAAGTTATCGGCACAGAGTCTTGATGATTTTGAGCGAGTTATTGATCTTTGTCGCAGAGCGATACGTAAGGGACTTCCGGAAGATTCAAAAGACTTTGCTAACAACCTGATCGTTGGCACACTTATCGACCGCTCTGTGATGCTTGTTGATGCAATATTTGATGCGCCGCGCCCGTCTCCTGACTGGCCAAGAATGCGATCCTTCGCAATGCGTGATCTCCGAGAATTAGTGAAACGTGATCCTAAGCTTGGGATCGCCCATCTCATGATAGCTCGACTTCAAGCATTACCTGGTGGTGATCCGGAAAGTGCAAAACAGGCCGCGGACAAAGCAATCAAGTTTTTGTCTCCCGATCAAAATAAGATCGAACTTGCAGAAGCCCATATTGTTCAAGGAAATTTATTGAAAGATGGAGCAAAGCGAGCCTTCCACTACGACAAGGCTGTCGCACTTGCACCGACAGATTCTCGTTTTCGTCGTACACGAGGACTATTCCGTCTCCTCCGCAATGAATTTGGTCCAGCACGAGAAGATTTTATTGCTGCAATAAAACAAAATCCTGGTGAATCTGGAGTGTATGAAGCGCTTGGCATGTCCTACATGATGGACAATAAGCTTGAAGATGCCAAAAGGTTAGAAGAAGCTAAAAAAGCTTTTGATAAGGCAATAGAGATAACTCCTGATTCTGCCGCACCTCGACTTCAACGGGCTCGCGTACTCGCCATGCTCGGTGAACAACCGGGTGCCATTGCTGACCTTAATAAAGCAGTCGAAATGTCGGCCCAAAAGGCTGTGCCTCTTGTGCTCAGGGCTC
>JABHNP010000208.1 GCA_018694455.1 Planctomycetaceae bacterium
CCTAATCAACCCTTCCGAGGTCCGCGTCGGCTTATTGACACCGGTGTCGGATTTCTCGGTGATCTGAATTACACCGTGACACGACGGCTGAACGATACATGGTGGTTACGCCTTGGCTACAATATGATTTGGCTTTCTGGTGTGGCACTTGCGCCAGACCAATGGGATTTCACGAATAATCCTACAACAAGTGGCACAACACTTGTTGGAGGTGGCGGGGTCTTCCTTCATGGTGCGAACCTCGGTCTCGAGTCTCGCTGGTAAAATCCTGCTCTTAGTAAAAGCTTGCTCTTAACAGTCTCACCGCTGAGATGTCATTCGGGTTGGTTTTGATTCAAGGCCAACCGTATTCACCGCAATGATCTGATACCCCGAAAGTGGTGCACCTTTTGGAATCACGTATTCCATTTTTACAAGTGGCTGCGTCGGTGTATCGCTGTACAACAGATTTTGAAAAAGTGGTCGACCAAATTTGTTTTCTGATTTTTCCGCGACACGTGCGAATCGTTTTCCGACACACTTTACGATGAAGTGTGAGACACCACTTTCGAGATCAGCCTCACACGACCAGACGATTCGGTTTCCTTTTCGAAACACGTTTGTTGGAGATGGTGGTGGTGTGGTATCAGCAACGGCTGTGTCTTTCACATACTGCATCCATTTTTTGGCAATGGTTTCGTTCGGTAGCCAGGCAAGAGTTCCTGGATCTGCTGCGTCGTGAGCAGGCCACGCTTTGAAACCAGCAATCTCTGCCAGCCATGCATCTGAACGTGGCATGGCTTTAAGCGGCGTTCCATTTTCTTTGGGAAGTCGTGCACGAAGGCAGGCATCGAGCCATGGAATGGCCATGTAGCGCTGATTGCCGCACTCATGACTTGTGAGGGGATCAACCGCAACACCGAGTAATCCATCTCGTTTCCGAACGGCCTCGACGAAGGCAAGGTTCGCTGGCCACGTGCCTTTGAATTTTCCTGTGGTGACCGTGACTCCTTCTTGTGTTCCAGGATTACACATCATTGGTACTAATAGTGCCGTTGCTGGCAGATCGTGTGGTTTGATCTGTGGTCGCTTAGGATTTTCTTCCAGAAGTGGAACACCAGAACGCAACCACGAAGCAATTGTTCGTTCAGGAAACAGAAGGGTCATACCACCAGCCCAATGGCCACCACCACTGTGGCCCCAGAGTGCCCATGGCAACTGACCGAGTTCCGGATGGCCAGCAAGAGTACCCAGATCCTCGAGCCCTCGCTGAAAAGCTTTTGCCGACCCATTTCGAGGATCACACCACATCTGGCAATCCGCTTTTTGTGGCTGTTCATAAGCCGGTGCAAAAAGAGCACAGTCATGTGCCCGTGCCAAGGCCTGCCAGTGAAGGTCATAGGCTCCGGAAAGACCAGAGGAACATGACCCTTCACCACACCCATGCTGATGGACAATGATCCCTCGTAGCGTTTTCACCTTGGGTGGAATCCAGATGGTGTAGTTGACTGGAAAGATCAACTCGCCTGGCTCTATCGATGCCTCATACCGAACACGGAAATAGGGCGGTTCAGCTGGTGGATAGACATCAAACGGTGGCTGCTGCGCCCACACAGTTATCTGTGGTAGCGCCAGAGCAAACCAGATCCAACACAATCGTTGTGTACATAATTGACTTTTTATCATCACGCTCTTCTTAGGCTTTGGTCTACTAGATTTTTGTTTACTGAGTTTTTGTTTACTGGGTTTTTGTTTACTGGGTTTTTGTTTACTTAGCTTGGTCTACTGCAACAACAGGAATTTGCACCTCAGAGAACTTCATAAAGCTCGGCACCATCGGGCTGTTGTAACCGAGTGTGCGTGGGCTCCCGGCGACTTTCCATTCAGGATGATCTGCAAGCCATGCATTGAGCTTTTCGTAACCCCGCAGAAATGTCTTTTTACCGTAGCCTCCACGAAGACCAATCGAAATGACTTTTTCTGTAGGAATATCTTCTACAACGACACTTGCATCCTCTGAATCAGCACCGGCACTACCGAGTTGATTGGATCCGTAGAGAAATGCCATGGCGTTTGGATCACCATCAAGTGTGCCATCAGGATCGGCAGCAGCTTTTGGTGTCCATGACATTTCGACGGGGGCTGTCATTTTGATGTCATTTCGCTTGATGTGATTGAACAACTTCCAAAACATGCCGTCGGTACCAGAGTCTGACTGCACACGTGCCAGTCGATGCTGGGGATATGTTTTGACAATCACTTCATCGACTGGTCCTGCCGCTGGAAATCCTTCCGGAAGATTCGCCTCAGATACAAACCATGGTTTGCTTTGAGATGACGGAGAATCAGGTTCGGCAGCATGCATGGTGATCGCTATCAAATTAAAGGAAACACAGAGAACCCATAGACAGGATTTCGATTGATTCATATTTCTTCCTTTCAGTCTTCAGGTGGACCTTCCAAGGGTACTGTAACAGGCCATCCTGGAAACTGCTTCGGTGCACCATCAGCCCCTTGCGTTGTGAAGCGAGGAAAACACTGAAAGACAATTTTCTGTTTATCAAATTCAAAAAGGGTGATGCCGTAGCCGTCAGCCCGTTTCGTTTCATCGGTTCTGTCTTCCGGATTTGCATATGCCGCCATCGTGATTTTATTCCCGAGACCATCTTCGTAGTCTCCGGTCCATGGCAGTGGACTCCCTGAAATTGGATGTGGGCCGGCCTGCTCGTCTTCAGGATGCCACCAGCGTCCATAGATTGTGTTGACCAGAGCAGGTGAGGTGAATGACCACGGACCATCACGAAACTCATCAATACCATGTTGGACAACAACAGCGAGATGCTGATCACCACAGAGATGAATGGCGTTGGCCTCTTTCAGAAGACGTAAGGCTTTGTTACGACCTGTCTGTGGCCACCCATTACAGTCCAGGTCAGCAAGCAGGCGGTTATCCGGACTGCCATGAAGATGAACGGCACCACAAAACGCTGTCTGAGAGAGCGCTGCTTTTGAGCGAACACCCTTCCAGTCATGGGCCCACGACTTCAGGAAATCAAGTTGTCTTTGGCCCAAAAGCTTTAGTCCAGGAACATCGATTGCAGATCGATCATAGGCTGGGTCGTTAATATGATCAGCACGCGGGCCCATTTTTGGAATGGTTCCGTTCGGTCCGGTTTTGAATTTCCGATCTTCCAAAATTGCGAAGTCGACCCCACCGACAATGAGTCGAGTGAAGTACACGCCGATATCACCTTTTACTGGTGCTGGATCAACAGGGTCCGGAAGATGGGACGTCTGTTGCCGCTGCACCATGTTGACGTAGGACGTGGGATAGAAGTAGCCGCCAGTATCGCCCGCTGACGTACTCGCTTTACCACCCCCGGCGCCCCAGAGGTTCCCTTGGCCAACGTCATGATCATCAGGGATGGTAACTGCAGGTCGATCACGAATGATGTCACGAAACTGAAGACCAAATTCAAGCCAACCAATCGTGTGTTCGGTATGGCGATAGGTTTGATCACCCGCGAAAAACAGAAGATCTGGATCGGCTTTCTTGAGGCCATTGATTAAAGCTTCTCGCTGGCCTGGAGTCCGTGACGAATTGCAGGACATCACAGCAACACTGATTTCATTTTTGTTGGCAGGGTCGGGACGAATCATCCCGGTAAACTCGGCTCGCTCTCCATGCCGAACACGATAGGGCACGGACTTGGTTGCGTCCCACTTGGGAACACGGAACGAAGCATCCCAGCCTGGATAATTGACTGTTGCCTTACCAATTTCTGTCCAGCCGGTTCCACGATCGACTTCAAGTCGAACCTGGTTTGATTCACCTGGCTTGAGTGGAAAGAGTTGCGCTGAAAGTTTAAATATGGCGGCAGTTGGTTTTCCTGGAGGGACTGTCACTGTGTAGATCGCAAATGCAATGACTTCATCGCGGGGTACATCGATCTGAAATGGAACGGGTGGACGTCGACGCTTCTTTTTTCCCCCAGTAGGTGGCTGTGTTGCCACCGCACGTTGTGCAGAAGGTTTTGTCCACCACTGGCCAGTTGCCCACCCATCAAGTGATGGAAACTTGTCGCCGAATGGGGTCGGATCAAGATGCTGGGGCACAACGGTGTCATCTCCGCGACAGAACGAACCAGAGCAGATGATTCCAAGTAGGAGCAGAACAACAATTCTCATAGTGGAAAACATGGTCAGGGTCCTTCTTTTCAATGATGTAATAGATCGAAATTGCGAACATCCAAGCAGCCATTGGGTGGTTCTGCTCCGCATGAGGTGCAATGACATTTCATTTCGTTATAAAGGTTGGGTGCGAACGAATGCTTACAGAAAGTTGTTTAGCAGTTTTTCTTATGGGGTGTTTTCTTAAATAATGAATTACGTAATGAAGCATTTTACAGAGTATCTCAAAAGTCATACACGCTTTGCATTGCTATGTGTCACAAGTTTTCTTCTGTGGAATGGTTGTCTAGCAATCGTAGAGGCCAGTCAGCCGAATATTGTCCTGATTCTCTCAGATGACCAGCATTGGCGTGACTATGGATTTATGGGTCATGAACATCTCGAGACGCCGGCCCTTGATCGGCTTGCATCTGAGAGTCTTGTGTTTTCCCGTGGGTACGTACCCATCAGCCTGTGCTGTCCAAGTCTCGCATCATTGATTACGGGCCGTTATCCGCATGAGCATCTCATCACAGGAAATGATCCACCAGAACAAACGGGTGTGTCGAGACGAATACCGGCTGGTCGCAAATTGTTTGAGGCTGGCCGGGAGGAGATGACCAAAAGATTTTCGAAGTGGCCGACACTTCCAAAACTTCTTGGGGAGCACGGCTATCGAAGTCTCCAAACAGGCAAATGGTGGCAGGGGCATTTTTCACAAGGTGGTTTCGACGAGGGGATGACAAAGGGATCACGTCATGGTGACCAAGGCCTGGCGATTGGAAGAAAAACCATGCAGCCGGTCTTCGACTTCATTGATCGTTGCAGTGATGCCGAACAACCGTTTTTCGTCTGGTATGCACCAATGCTGCCACACTCACCCCATGATCCAGAGAAGTCTTTTGTCGAGCACTATGAATCGAAAGCCGACAGTATTCACATTGCAAAGTACTGGGGCAATGTTGAGCGGTTTGATACGACTGTGGGAAATCTGATCGATCACTTGGATGTCAAAGGCTTGTCAGAAAATACACTTGTTCTTTACGTATGTGACAACGGCTGGATTACGAATCCTGAGAATGGAAAGTATGCAGGAAAGTCAAAGCGATCTCCGTATGACGGTGGGCTTCGTACCCCCATCATGCTGCGACAGCCTGGCAGGATATCACCGGGAACAAATGATTCACTTGCCAGTTCCCTCGATCTCGTGCCGACCGTACTGGCACGTTGTCAGATTCCAGTTCCAGAGGATCTACCTGGGATCAATCTTCTTGATGAAGAAGCTGTTACAGCGAGAAAACAGCTTTTCGGTGCCTGCTACGTACACACACTCGCCGATATCGAAAAGCCGGGAAGAAATCTTCTGTGGAGATGGACAATCA
>JABHNP010000001.1 GCA_018694455.1 Planctomycetaceae bacterium
CACTCACGGTGCATGTGCAACTCGTTGACCCTTTCGTGATGAGGAGAGCAGCGTCTCCGGTATTACGAATGACAAACGCGTGGTTTCCAGTACCACCGAGGCTCACCTGACCGAAACTGTGAGTGGTCTCTGGAGTTTCTGCTGCTGGTCGTGGGCCGGACGTGTCAATGGTTGATGTGGTAAACGAACCGTTTCGTAGTGGAGTGGTTGTTGCCCGTAAAAGAGCTGTGCCGGAGCCAGTCAAGCCACCGAGAAGTGCTGCGACTATTGCAACAACGAATGCGTTAGGGAGTCTGATTTTCATGAGGATCAACTGGCTGAATGGGAACGTACAAAGTTATGTTACACCCACAAAAACATTGTAGAACCAAGTGGTTGACGTGAGTCAAAAATTAATATGAACGGCTTATAACGCTTCTTCGTTTTACGGTTTTTCCAGTGAAAAGGCATTTCCCAGGCTCCTCCTCCCAGTCCATGGGCGTACAACGAACAGTTACTTTGAGCGGATCAAGTGCTTTTGCAACAGCAGGATCATCAGCAACATGGACGTATGCGAATCCAGAGATGTCTTGCTGTGAAGCGTCAAAGAATGCTGGGATTTCATCTTTGTTATCAAGTTTTGAAGAGTGCCTGTCTCGAAAATCAACCGCTTTTTTAAGTAAGTTCGACTGAATTGAGTCGAGGAGTTCAGCTGCCATTTTTGGAAATTCGTTCAGTGGCATAGAGTGCTTTTGTTTTGGTGGTTCATCGCGACGAGCAATGCTTACTGTTCCATTTGCTATATCACGCGGACCAATTTCAACGCGAACCGGAACTCCTTGCTTGATGTGTTGCCAAGATTTGTCGCCCCCTCGCATGTCACGGTCATCGATCCTGACCCGAATGTTTTCGTCTCGCCACCGATTCTTTTCTGTGAGAGATTTTATTTTCTGGCAATAGTCCATGACAGTAATTTTGTCTTCATCCGTACGGTATATCGGAAGAAGAACAATCTGCTCCGGTGCTATTCGAGGAGGCAGAACGAGACCATCATCATCGGCGTGAGTCATGATGAGCCCTCCGATCAGACGAGTTGAAACGCCCCAAGAAGTTGTCCAGCAATACTCCTCTTTGCTTGTTTTATCTGTGAAGGAGATATTTTGTGCTTTTGCAAAATTTTGGCCAAGAAAGTGTGATGTCCCAGCTTGTAAAGCCTTTCCGTCCTGCATCATGGCTTCAATGGAGTATGTTTCGACAGCTCCTGGAAATCGCTCGCTGGCCGGCTTTGGCCCTTTGCAGACGGGGATTGCCAGGTCGTGTTCTGCAAACGTCGCGTATATGTCAAGCATTTGTAATGTTTCTTGCAAAGCCTCTGCTTCTGTTGCATGAGCAGTATGCCCCTCTTGCCAAAGGAATTCAGCAGTACGCAAAAATACTCGTGGACGCATCTCCCACCGAACGACATTCGCCCATTGATTAATCAGGATTGGCAGATCTCGCCATGACTGAACCCACTTTGCGTACATGGCTCCGATAATTGTTTCACTTGTTGGACGTACAACAAGTGGCTCCTCGAGTTTGCCTTTCGGGACAAGTCGACCGTCAGCGTCAAGTTCGAGCCGATGATGTGTGACAACAGCACATTCCTTAGCGAAGCCCTCAACATGCTTCGCTTCCTGCTCTAAATACGACAGCGGAATGAATAATGGGAAATATGCGTTTTTATGTCCTGTTGCCTTGAACATGCCGTCGAGAATCGACTGCATTCGCTCCCAAAGAGCATAGCCATGTGGCTTGATTACCATGCATCCACGAACAGGAGAGGACTCAGCGAGTTCCGCTGCTCGTACGACCTGCTGGTACCACTCTGGGTAATCTTCATTTCGGGTAGGTGAAATTCCGTGTTTAGGCATGGGGCATTTTTTCTGAAGATGAGGGTGGAAGACACTCTTTAGCAAACGAAGCTTTCTATCTGGTGGCTATTGTAGCGAGTCGATTGGCAGTTGAGATAGTTTGGTAATAGACTACGGTCTTTAAATCCCAAAACATACGATACGCATCGGTCTTCCACTCCCCGCCCTGCTGCCCTTTCGCTACATGCCTACACCACAGCCATTACGGAATGTTTTTCCACCACCAAGAAGTCGTCGAAAGTGCGTGACCGAACTTGCGCCGCAGGTAGCCGTTGATCAAGTGTTTTTGGCTACGAGGAAGCAGCTTCGACCAAATCGCCATGGTCAATTGTACCTGCAGGTTGAGTTGGCGGATCGTAGTGGAACCATAACTGGTCGGATGTGGAACGCCTCCGATGATCAGTTCGAGGCATTTGCTGAGGGAGATTACGTTCGGGTTGTCGGCACCACACAACTTTATTCTGGTGCTCTCCAAATTATTTTGACGGGTGTCGAGCAGGTAGACCCGACGAGTGTCGATGAAACTTCTTTTCGAGTCTTGACGCAAGATGCTGTAGCTGGTTTACGTAAGGAGCTCAGTGATTTTTCGGCGACTCTCAAAGCTCCCCTTCCAAAGCTTGTCTTTGAAGAAGTGTTGTCTGATGCAGAGTTAATGGAAGCGTTTGAGCGGTGTCCTGCTGGCATAAAACATCATCATGCATATGCTGGCGGGTTGTTGCAGCATGTTGTGATGCTTATGCGGCTCGCCGACCACGTTGCATCGCTCTATCCGGATATCAATCGAGATTTGCTGCTCGTTGGAGTTCTTCTTCATGACATTGGTAAGACCGTCGAGCTTGAAAATGAAAAAGGTTTTTCCTATACCGACTCTGGTCAGTTATTGGGCCATGTTCTCCTTGGGCTTGAAATCGTTGATGAAAAAATACGAGCCGTTGAGAAAAGAACAAATGAACCATTTGATACAGAAGTTTCAAATCGGATGAAACACATGGTGGCGAGCCATCATGGTGAATATGCCTTTGGTGCCCCCAAGCTTCCAATGACATTGGAGGCCATCGCCTTACAGTTCATTGACGCACTTGATGCGAAGCTTGCTGGCACATTACAGCTTTTTCAATCGGAGGCAGCTATTGATGATGGCTGGACGCAATACCATCCAAATCATGGGCGAAAGTTCTTCCGAGGCCGTGACGGCAGTCATTCGTAAACGCGTGGAGCGTACTCTCGCTGTCCTCCATTACATAAAGAAGATGATATATGGCTAGGAAGTCAGTGGTTGGCCGCTTTTCTCGCAGTAAACATGGGTACGGCTTCGTACGGCCCTTAGATGCGCGATCGACTGAGCGAGATGGAGATATTCGAGTCCCATTTGTAGCTTCGGCAGATGCAGCTAATGGAGACACTGTGCGTGTCAGGATCACCAAGGAGTCTCACGTTGGAAGGCCTGGTCTATCGGGGGAAGTGGTTGAGGTCGTTGAGAGACGCACCACGCGTTTTGTTGGTGTGGCCTTTCAGTCAGCTGGAGAGCATTGGGTGCAGGTTGATGGCACGCAGTTCCCAAGGCCTGTCTGGGTGGGTGACCCGGGTGCGAAAAGCGTGCGAGACGACGACAAGGTGATTGTCGAACTTATTCGTTTCCCAAGTGCACTGCAGGATGGTGAGGGAGTCATAGTTGAAATTCTTGGAGCTGCTGATGCGCCTGGAGTTGATACACAGACGGTCATTGCCGAGTTTGGCTTGCCAGGTCCATTCCCTGAGAGGGTTCTAGAAGATGCTCGCCGACAGGCGGAGAAGTTTTCCTCTTCTTCTGTTCCATCCGATAGGCAGGATCTTACTGGTGAGATAATTGTCACGATTGATCCAAAAGATGCACGTGATTTCGATGATGCAATTTCTCTTACGTACATTGAACGAGGGCATTGGTTACTTGGTGTACACATCGCAGATGTCGCACATTTTGTGCCAAAGGGATCTGCTCTTGATCAAGAAGCACTTGCCCGAGGTACAAGTGTGTACCTGCCTGATCGGGTCATCCCAATGTTGCCAGAAATTGTTTCAAATAATCTTGCAAGCCTTCAACCAGATCATATTCGGTTTGCTCGTACATGTTGGATTGAATTTTCTGGAGATGGGGTTCCGGTGCATACTGAGGTCAAGCGTACGGCCATCAAGAGTTGCCGGCGTTTTACATATGAAGAAGTAGATGCGTTCATAGAAGATCCTGATACCACGGCAATAGCGATGACGGAGTCAGTCCGTGGACTGCTTGAAAGAATGCAGCGTCTCGCTGCAATCTTACGGAATCGGCGGCTAACGCGGGGTGCACTTGAGCTTAATATGCCCGAAGTGAAGATGGATCTTGATCAGTCAGGTCGTGTTACTGGTGCTCATGTTGTTAGGCAAACAGAGAGCCATCAGATTATAGAGGAATTTATGCTTGCCGCGAATGAGGCGGTTGCAGAAAAAATTGCAGGTGGGAAGGGAAAGTTTCTTCGAAGAATTCACCCGTCACCAGATCTGCGCAAGTTACGACAACTCACAGAATTTGTTTCGGAGTTAGGCTTTGAGGTCGAGTCGCTTGAAAGTCGGTTTGAATTACAGCGTTTACTCAAAATTTCTGCCGCTGAGCCAGAGAAGCACGCAGTTCACTACGCAGTTTTAAGAAGCCTCTCACGCGCGGTTTATGCTCCGCAAGAACAGGGACACTACGCGCTTGCCAGTGATTGTTATTGTCATTTTACGTCGCCTATTCGCCGATATCCTGATTTAACAATTCACCGGGCGCTAGACTTTTTAGAAGCAGGTAAGAAACCTCCTGGTGATCACCTTGAGCAACTCGGAGAACAGTGTTCTGAACTTGAGCGTCGGGCGGAAGCGGCAGAGCGTGAATTAGTCAAGCTTAAACTGCTTCATTTTTTGAGTACGCGTGTTGGTACGGAGTTAGCGGGTGTCGTTACGGGTGTTGCGCGGTTCGGCATTTTTGTTCAAGGCATTGAGTTGCCAGCTGAAGGGCTTATTGAGACAGATGACTTGCCAGTTGACAGTTACCGATTTGATCGGTCATCCCATACATTAAGTGGTCATCGGCCTGGAAATGTATTTCGGTTGGGTGATCAAATAAGAGTACGTGTATGTCATGTTGATCTTGGAAAGCGGCAGTTGCATTTCGGTTTAGCGGAGGAAAAAGACCGGCGTAAGCGTAAGGTGGGAGAGCGTCGACGCACACCGCCGGGTCGAACTCATTCTCGTAGAGTTCAGGGAAAAGTCCGGCAGAATGAGGAAAAACAGAAAGTCCCTGTAGAGAATCAATCGAATGTCGGTAAACGAAAAAAAAACAGCAAAAAAGGAAAAAAGGCAAAGAAATCAAAACGGAACAAAAATAGATGAGGCTAGTTGCTTCTGTGAGAACTCGTACAATCAAGTTCCTATGATTTCATGGCGTCTGCTTTATTGGTCAGAAGCTCATTTAAACGGATTACAAAAAGACAATGTTGCAGCAAACACCACTTTTCGACTGGCACACACAGAATCACGGGAGAATGGTGGACTTTGCGGGTTGGTCGATGCCTGTCCAATACACATCGATCGTATCTGAGCATCTTGGGACTCGAGAAGGCGTGGGTCTGTTTGACGTATCCCATATGGG
>JABHNP010000049.1 GCA_018694455.1 Planctomycetaceae bacterium
ACAATTTCAGATAGTGATGCCCCCTTTTGAATCCTCGCAGAGGATTCGTTAATAAGCTGAGTGATATCCGCAGTAGCTTCACTTGTACGATTCGCCAGCTTACGAACTTCCTCTGCAACAACAGCAAAGCCAAGCCCATGTTCGCCCGCTCGTGCAGCTTCAATCGCTGCATTCAAGGCTAATAAATTAGTTTGTGAGGTAATGTCACTAATAATTGTAATGATGTCTCGAATCTGCTCAGAAGAACTATGAATTGCTTTCATCGAGTCGACGGCATCTCGTACCGCCTGACTGCCAGCCTGCGCTAGATTCACTGCTTTATTGGCCTCTTTCTGGCAATTTGCTGCGTTGCCCGAGACATCGACTATTGAAGTCGCCAGCTCATCCATTGAGGAACCAATCTGCTCGATGCTCGCCGCCTGATTTTGTGCTCCTTCACTGAGACTAGCAGCACTGTCCGCTATCATCCTCGACCCCTCACCGTGCTGCTCGGCAGCTGCTGCGATCTTTGAAATAACTTCACGAAGATTTTTGAGCATATCTCGTGCATTTCTACCCAATGCGGCAAGCTGCTCACTACCTTCAAGAGAAACCTCCTTCGTGAGGTCTCCATCCGAAGCCGCCTCAAACAACCCAGACAATGAATCAACACCCTGTTGCAGAACTCGCTGTGACTTTTCAAGAGACTCTTTCGAGGCCATCACCTGTGAAGACAGTTCCCGCTCACGCTCTGCTGCACGAGCCTTTTCCGTAACAATGCTCCAGGTAACCATTGGCCCAAGAAATTCACCGTGTCGGCCTGAAATCCCTGAAACGTGAAGCTCTAATTCTTCAGTCCCACAATGAATCTGTATTGCCTGAGGAAGACTCTCTGAGTCTTTCATAAATTCAAAATCTTCCGGAACCTGACCGAATAATTCTGCGAGCGTGCCACCTACCCCCTCACCACCTATCTGAGGATGCATTTTCAGTGCCTGTTCTGTGGCCGGATTTGAATACACAACGTGGAGATTTTCATCCGCTTGCACCAACTGAACGGATGTATTTGTGACCATTTCAGCAAGCCGTAGTTGCTCTGCGTGTCGCTTCGTCAGTAATCGGGCCAGAATAAAGGCTGACAAAAGAATCGCAACAGCCGTAATACCAAAAACGGTCTGGCCAAATACCTTCACCGAAAACGCAGATGCCATAACCTCTGTTTCAGGTGTTGTCGCAACGAGCATCCAGACAATATCTGAGTCAGTCGCTTGTGGGCACACTGAAACTTTTGCTGAAGCACAAAGCAAGCCTCGGCTCTCCTCATCGCTTCCGAGAGAGTAGCTTTTTGACTTCGTGAACGTAGTAAACTTTTCCTGCGATTCATCCGAGACGAAAAGATGGGGCCGTAACTTGGTAGACCTGCCCTCAGACCCACGCGTCCAAGAATCTCCGTACACTTCGTATGACACATTACCGGAAGAGACACCGTTACTTGAAATTGTTTGGTCTAATTGTTCAAACGAAACAAGAAAAAGCAAAACCCCAGCCACCTCGTCTTCAACCTGAACGAGGGTAGCGAGACTCAGCACTGAGTTTCCTGCTGGCCCGTACGGCATGTAGTCAACGCATGTAAAGCCCTCAACTGAAGAACTATCTATCAACGTATCTACTGCGTCCGCCGGACCACTCTTCTGCAACAACCCCGACGTAAAATCTGCGCCAAAATCCAGTCCTTTATTTGTACTATAAACCACATTTCGCGTCTCCGCATCAACGAGCAATATGTCATAAAGCCGCAACCTCTCCTTTATGCTCCGCATCACTGGATGGAGTTCCATATGGCCTGCTGAGTACGATGATCCATCTCCCGCATCATCTAATAACTTTTTCGTATCCGTTTCATTTGTATTTTGGCGCACATAGAGATCGTGGAGAAACAAGCCGGGGCCCTGCAACTCGTTGACAAAACCTTCTGACTTATTTCTGATCTCCTGCTGATCATCGTCCTCAGTGTCCAGCGTAGTTCCGTAGTAGCTCAGCAGTCCCTTACGAACATTCTCTTCGGCTGATGGATTCGCCTGGAATTCACGAAATCCTGTGATCATCTCAGCGGCACTGGTTTCAATCCGAGGAAGAGATGCCGTCACCTGAAGTTCTGCAGCGAGTTCCGCATATCCCAGACCCATAGTGTTCGCTGTTAGATCAGACGCTAATTCAACCCGCTGAAATGCAGCGGCCTTAATTGCAGAGAGCGCTGATTGATACATCGCGATCCCAAGAACCCCAAGGGGTAACAATGACATCGTAACGAGGGCAATCAGTACTGGATTTCGCGGAGAACGTTCCTTCACAAGTTGCATCATTTTTCCGTGCACGGCGTGAGTTTGAAAAGCCATTCCAGCACCGCCATCCACCCGTATTTCCAGGCGAAGTGCAATTAAGACAGGCAGCCAAACCTGCGTTTTAATGTCATGCTGAATTACACATTGTGTTCTTCGGGGATACCCTCATCAGGCTTCATATGCAAATAAACTCAGTCACTCATCTCGCTTTATCATAGAAACAGGCGTCTCCAGCTGTCGAAAAGTACGGTTTATAGCAAATACATGGATCGTAACTCTAAAAACACGGCAGCAAAAAACGTTCTGTGAAACACGATTTGAATGAAACACGTATCACAGAACCACTCTTCATCCTTCGCAATAAAACCGCGCATCAGCAAAGACAAATCAGCAGAAAATAAATCACCGCTTTTCCCTTGGAATCATGCTTCCGTGTGGGTCGATATCTTTATTACCGAGCTCATCCTCAATACGTTTTCTAACTTGCTCTCCGAGATGATGTTCAATCCACTCTGCTGGCGGATGAAGGTGATCGACAGGCAGATCAACATGTTTCCCAAGCCACGTTTCCCACAATCGATGAGACCGAACGATGAGTTCGGCATCCATTCGCCCTCGTGGAGTTAAGACAAAAATATTTTTTTCTTTTCGTAACTGGCCACTTACACATAACCAACTCGTAACAAGTCCTGCGAAACCACCTTCCTGCACCAACTGCTTCGATTCTTCCGCTCTCCACAGTGACGCCAGCCGGTCTTCACATCGCACTCGCCATAAATAGACTACTTTTGAGACCAGACGAGCCGCTACGCCATCGTCCGGTGCAAAAAGAATCGCAACGAAATACTCGATGCCTAATACGACCGCCATCATCCCGGCGGCGGATGTACTAAATCTCCATGCAAGAAGGTACCCTCCAACAGCACCTACGGCAGCAAGTAGCACAGCGAGCCAAATCGCATGATGGAGTCTGTGAACCAATCGCTCCGCAGCAGCAGCGGGAACCACAAGCATAGCAACAACCAGAATCGCACCGACCGCGACAAACCCAGTGACCGTAGCGAGTGATACGCCTACGAGGAGACCAAATGTCACTCCTCCTACTGGTATACCGGCTGCTTTCGCAGCATCAGTATCAAACGCCGTAAAAACCTGCCACCGCCACGTGCACCACACACCAAGAATCACAAGCACGAGAACAGACAACGCAGATACAAATGCCCTTGGGATATCCCACCCATACAAACTGACAGTATCGAACGGCACCAGTTCAAGGATGCCGTAGAGGACGCAACCAGGGTCAAGATCAACCCGAGAACCTGACACAGTAATCAGCAATACTCCAGCAGCGAAAAGCGTTGTGAATGCAACCCCGACACTTGCGTCTTCCCAAAGTCCCGCGTGGCGAAAAAGAAATCGAGTGAACCAGATGGTGCTCATTGCAGCTACGGTAGCCCCAAGTAACACACCGACTCCACCGGGCTGAGCACCAAGAAGTACTGCTACAACGAGTCCTGGTAGAACCGCATGGCTAATTGCATCTCCTAACAAACTCATTCGACGAACGACTAATAGTGTGCCAACAACTGCACAGCATGCAGAAACCGCTACCGCTGTTGCTATCGCCCAACCATGCAATGGACCTACCCGATCAAACCAGAGAGTAATGCCAGAATCTGCAATGAGAGCGATCACGATTTTCGCTCCGTTACTGTATCGGCCGTTGTCTCGGTATTGTTCTCATCGTAAGAGTCAGAGGGGAACACACACGTAGACCTTGTCCGCCAGACTATCCCCCGGCAAGGTGCCAGAAAAACAGAAAAAATTAAAAATGATGTTGCTACAAGAACGACAATCGGGCCTGTTGGCAGTTGAACGGCTAAACTGCTAATCATAACCCCCGAGAGCGCGCTTATGAGTCCGACAACTCCAGCAATGACCAGCATCGGAACGATCCGCTCTGTCCACTGACGAGCAACTGCTGGCGGAATGACCACGAGCGCTGTTACCAAGACCGCACCTGCTGCTGGCAACCCGACAACAACCATCACCGCAACGAGAGCAACTAACACGAAATCTATCGTTGCTGCAGGCCAACCAGCTGCCGTGGCAAAATCCGGATCGAAGGCAACCATTGTTGCTTCCTTAAGGCCGACCACGACGCACAACACACTTATCGCGGACACCGCCCCAAGTAAGGTTGCATCATGAGCCGTCAGCGATGCTGTGTGTCCAAGCAGAAATCGCTCCAGGCCTCCACTCCCAGGAATCCCTCGAGATACCATCCCAGAAATTAATGTAATCCCTATACCAAAAGAAACGCTTAGTACGATTGCAATTGCTGCATCATCACGAGTGCGTGTGAACTTTCGAATGAGAACCAAAAGAGCAATCGCAACCATTGCTGAGATCAGACCGCCGACAAGAAGAACAGCGAGATCACGCTGTCCAGTTAGAAGCAAGGCCGATGCGACACCAACAAGCGTTGCATGGGCTGCCGCATCACCAACTAACGCCCGCTTCCTAAGAACTCCAAACGTACCGATTACTCCCGCGGCACAACCTACTGCCGCAACGCCGGCTGCCACGACAAGCGTATTATACGGAATGAAGGCCGCGAGCACGGTCATGTGAATCATGATGTCCTTCCTCCTCGCTCGACGGCTTCTCCAATTTCATCCAGGACGCTCAGTCGACCGGAATACGTCATTGTGAGGTTTTCCGGCGTGAGAATCTCTGCTGTGGGACCAGCAGCAACGAGACGCATATCAATGAGAGCTACCGCGTCAAACCACTCAACAGCCGTACGAATATCATGATGAACTGCAACAATTAGCTTCCCCTGATCTCGAAGAGCAACCAGAATGTTGAATATCTGCTCTTGTGACCCAGCATCAACACCTGCCATAGGCTCATCAAGTAAGTAAATTTCCGCCTCACGAGCAAGTGCTCGAGCTAAAAAGACTCTCTGCTGCTGCCCCCCTGAAAGCTTCCCAATCTGCCGGTTTGAAAAATCGGCGAGCCCGACGCGATCAAGACTACTTAAGGCTAATTCACGCTCACGCTTTCCACCTCGTTGAAACCAGCCTAGCTTTGACGTTGCCCCCATTCGGACGACATCCATAACGGTTACTGGAAAATCCCAGTCAACTGTTTCTCTTTGTGGCACATACGCAATTCTTGAACGAACCTGAGCAAGCGGCTGCCCCCAAAAACGGACAGACCCTCCGGCTCTTTGCACAAGATCCAAACTTGCCTTGAGCAAGGTACTTTTCCCAGCGCCATTGGGACCAATAATCCCAAAGAGGCAAGGCTTAGGAATCTCGAAATCAACATTCCACAAGACTGGCCGACGACCATAGGCAACGGTGAGATCATGCCACTCAAGCATTGGTGCATCGACATGCACCTCAGAAGCAGAGTCATTCTCAACCATGAAGATGTTTTCCTTCCCCGACGCATTCGAGCGCGAAGGCAAACGAGTTACTCAAAACTATTTGAAGGAGTACTCGGTACACGAAGCGCTTCAACGATAGTATCAACGTTCGAGAGTAGAGCACGCTCAAGCGTATCACCACCCCCGCCAACCGGACCCAATGCATCCGAGTACAACCGCCCACCAAGACGCACGGTATGACCACGTGCCGAAGCACCCTCAATCAACGCTGTAACATTTCGATCAGAGACACTCGTCTCGACAAATACTGCAGGTATTCGACGTGTCACAATCATGTCGACCAATTGATTCATATCAGCAAGGCCAGCCTCACTTTCCGTGCTCGTTCCCTGTACACCAACGACTTCAATTCCATACGCCCGACCAAAATAGCGAAAAGCATCATGGGCAGTAATCAGCACTCGACGCTGGTGGGGAATTTTCTCGAACTTCTGACGAATCGTCCTATCGAGTTCTAAAAGTTCTGCAGCATATTTCGTAGCACCCTGACGGTACTGTTCGGCAGACTTAGCATCCAATTTGGATAACGCTCCAGCAACTGCGGGCGGACAACAACTCCAAAGCTTTGCATCGAACCATATATGCGGATCAAAAAGATCGTTACCGATGGGAAGGAGTTGCGTTTTTGGCACGGCATCGCCAACAGCTACAAACGGACGCTTTCGACCAATTCGCTCTAAGAGTTCAGCCAACTTACCTTCAAGGTGGAGTCCGTTGGCAACAATCAGATCCGCACGAACAAGCCTGTCAATGTCTCGTGGTGTGGCACGATACGAATGGGGATCAACACCATCAGCCATGAGACTTTCAACGACAACCAAATCGCCACCAACCTGCTCCACTAAATCAGCGACAACTGTTGTAGTAGCGATAACACGGATGGGCTTCGCTGCTTGGGAAGTTTTCGAGGACGCTACGAACAGCAAAAAAACAACAAGGAAGTTCAACAAATGCAGCATTTCTTTTTCGGCCTCTCAAAAACAATTTTTTGGTCAATCAAAAAGTGTATCCTAATACCGCATCACCCGCACTTCCACCGTGCCAACGCAGCACCATTGGAATAATCCGCTCGATCCCCGTAATCTGAGTATTAACTGGGTTTTTTGGGCAGATTTGATGTCCTGAAACCAGCGCGTTGACGGAACGATCGTGCAGTCTTAGGTTCAGGGATACAATGTTGTGTCATTTCCTTTGAATAAGGTCCTTATCCATGGACTCGGGTTATTGCAAACGCTTCCGGATGGAAATCGATCTTCCCAGATCATTTGTGCCGTCGGCATCACTGCCGACTGGGTACCATCTTGTCCCATGGAATGAAGGTCTTCTTGATGCACACGCCCGGACCAAGCACGAAGCGTTCTGCAATGAAATTGATGCTCAGGTTTTCCCTTGCCTAGGTGTACTTTCTGGCTGTCGCAGGCTCATGCATGAAATACGCAAAAAGCCCGGGTTTCTTCCTGAGGCGACCTGGCTGATCGCTCGACATGGTGGTCGCTTCCGTGAACACGAAGAGACCCTACCTACACCGCTTGAGTGGTGCGGAACGATCCAAGGAGTAATCGATCGTTCAGGCGTAGGATCAATACAGAATATCGGTATTGTGCCGACTCAACGAGGCAGCGGACTTGGTAGCGTCTTGATTGAGCATGCGTTGTTCGGCTTCCAAACCGCAGGTGCCTACCGAGCAACTCTCGAAGTCACTGCGGAAAATATAGCTGCAATCAGACTCTACCAACGTCTTGGTTTCCGAAGATCAAAAACGATTTATAAACCAGTCGATTCCACACTCTTTACCGACAGCGGAGATTCCTCCATTAATCCCCTCCCGCTAGGATTTCCTGCAAGCCGCATGCAGCACCAAAGCGAATTCAATGAAACAGGCAAAAAGCAGCAAGACTTGATTGCTACGATGGTTTCCTCCGTGGTTGATGGGCTAGCAGTGGCGGAGACACCACCAGATATGGCAGACTCTACGAACGACAATTTGCAGATGATGCCCTCCGGCGCATCAAAACCGCTGATTGGCACGTCTTGAGCGTGATTGTTTGTCCGCATGACAGAAGCAAAAATTTGTGAAGCAGACCCTTCAAACGGCTACCCTAGACAACGGAATTACTCTACTAGGCGAGTTCTTGCCTGGTGTTGAATCAGTATCAGTGTCTTTCCATGTTGCCGCTGGCAGCCTCTGTGATTCTGTTATGCACAGCCCAACTAATCGTTCGCGCTGTGGTCTCGCAACGCTTACTGGCGAACTCATGCTTCGAGGTGCCGGGAATCGAAACAGCAAACAACTCGTTGCCTCCCTTGATAATGCTGGCGTTCAGTGGTCGCAATCAGTATCCATGAGCCATGGTAGTTTTGCGGGCGCTATGGTGTCGCGACAGCTACCAGAATCACTAGAGATCTACGCTGACATCCTTCGACGCCCCCTTTTGGACAAACAGCAGTTTGATCCAGCTCGCCAGGTCGTTCTTCAGAACCTCGCCGGTACCGAAGATGACCCAACTCACCGAACGATGCTCGCTCTGCGAAAAGCACACTACCCATCTCCTTGGGGTCTTCCAAGTGAAGGCACCACGGTTGATGTCAATAACTTGCAGCACTCAGATGTTCAGGAATTTGTGAATCGCTTTATTCAGCCGCAGGATATGATTATCTCTGTAGCTGGGCGCCTCGACTGGCTTGAGTTTACAAACCAGATGGACTCGCTGTTTGGCGACTGGCAGGGACAGAGTCGCGAACCAGTAATCAATGGTGAACGTGGCAAAAAGATATGCCACGTTCCCTATGATTCACAACAAACTCATATCGCACTGGCGTGGGACGTACCTCCCTACCGCAACCCAGATTCACTTCAGGCAACAGCTGCTCTTGCCGTTTTAGGTGGAGGCTCGAGCTCAAGGCTCTTTACAGAGGTTCGTGAAAAACGTGGTCTGTGCTACAGCGTCTCAGCTGGCTATCAAACTCAGCGAGATATCGCTGCAGCGATGGCGTACTCAGGAACCACGGCAGATCGAGCCCAAGAAACTTTAGATGTCATGCTGCATGAAATCGCGAGTCTTCCAGGCACGATCACCAATGAAGAGCTTGACAGAGTGAAAGCTCGTGCAAAAAGTGGACTTGTCATGCAGCAAGAATCAACGGCGGCACGAGCAGGAGCAATGGCACGACAATGGTTTCACCTCGGGCGTATTCGATCACTTGCCGAAGATCTTGAGCGACTTGATAACCTTACCGTTGAGAGCATCGAGCATTGGCTCGCCCAAAACCCTCTCACCGAAGTCACTACTGTTTTTCTCGGCCGTAACCCTCTAGAGGTGCCCGATGCAGTTTCGCCATGAGCAGCTTCCAAATGGCCTCGACATCATTGCGGAGGTGAGCGAATCAGCTCATTCAGCGAGTCTTGGTTTTTTCGTCAAAACAGGCGCACGGGATGAAAATGACTCAATCTCTGGCGTCAGCCACTTTCTTGAGCACATGGTATTCAAGGGGACCGACACCCTATCAGCCGAAGACATCAACCTTCGCTTTGACTCCATGGGTGCAAGCGCGAATGCCTTCACGAGTGAGGAAGACACAGTCTATTACGCGGCGGTCCTTCCGGAAAAGCAGCACGATGCAATCGAATTACTTGCAGCAATGATGCGACCAGCTCTTCGCGAAGATGATTTCATTACTGAAAAGCAGGTGATTCTCGAAGAAATAAAAATGTATGACGACCAGCCGCCTTTTGGTGCGGATGACCAGTGCCGAGCTCTCTTTTTTAAAGACCATCCGCTTGCTCGAAGTGTTCTTGGAACAGAGTCTTCCATTCAGGCACTACCGGTCGAGGCCATGCGTTCGTATCACGAGGAACGTTATTCAGCAGACAACCTCGTTCTGGCAGCAAGTGGCGCTGTTGACTTTGATTCACTCATGGCAAGCGCCCGCCAGCTCTGCAGTCCCTGGCAATCAGTCTCACATTGCAATCGTAAAGTTTCGTTTTCTACAACACCGTCCAAGGCAATAACCGACATCATCACCCGTGACCAGGCGGCTTTGGAATATGCCGTCCGAATGACTCCTGGGCCGGCGGAGGACAACTCTGATCGGTTTGCCGCAAAACTACTTGCAGTCGTACTCGGTGATGACTCCGGAAGCCGCCTCTATTGGGATCTTGTTGATTCTGGAAAAGCAGAACACGCCGCATGCCATCATCATGATTTCCTTGATGCAGGTATTTTCGTTACACAACTCTCATGTGAACCAGAAGCTACACAAGCTCTTCTCGATCGTATCATTGAAATTTATAAAGCAGCAACAAAAGGACTCACAGTTAGCGAAGTCGACCAAGCACGAAACAAGCTTCTTAGCCGTGTTGTACTCGCAGGAGAACGGCCCCGACAAAGGCTCTTTAGCCTCGGACTCGAATGGTCACACCTCGGCCGATATCGTTCGGTTGGTGATGACTTGGCAACACTCGACACAATCTCAAGAGAGGATCTTCATCGAATCCTCTGCGAATGGCAGCTCACAGAATTATCGACGACGGTTCTTGCGGGGCCGCTTCAGAAAGATTGATTTCCCCTCCGGCGGTGACGGCCCGAACCGAAAAAAATAACACCTGCCGGTGGCTGAAGGCCCCATCTTTCGAAAATTTGGTGTCGATGCCACAATAGACACCATCTGGGGGCTCGTGAATACGAGACCGTTTGAATCTTCTCAATGTTATTCTTATAAATTGAACGCACACATGATTACCCCTCTTTTTGCAAACCGTTGGCTTATCTCACTGCCGCCGATCTGGCTCGTCGGCATGGGAGCTCTTACTGCATCATTGATTCTTATCGCACTGTGGGGCCTTCTGCGAATGATCGCACCACGAGCCGCTGCGGAGGCTAAAGCGAGTTTGCATGATGGTTTTCTCGGACCACTTGCATGGCTTCTCTTAGCCGCATCTGGAACAGCGATCGCCCTGACTCCTCTTGTCCCCGTGCGGGGCATAAGCCAATCACTTGGTCGGCTGCTCACCGTGAATACTTCATCAACGGTAGTAACCATCGAGCCCGGGAGTGATAGTAAAACAATTGATCTTCCACTTCGACCACAGGAACTAGAAACCATTTCTTTCAGTACGGATCAACCAATTATGATCCGCACGCAAAAACCGATCGAAGGTTTTGCGCTCCTTAAAGTGCCGGATATCGATCTGGATCAACAATCGCAGTGGTTATGGGAAAAATCTGCCGGGAAACCAAACCCGTTTCTTGGCAAAAATGCGCAAATTGAAGCAACGAATCTGGATGATAAAAAAGGTGCCGCTGCGGCGAGCCTCACGATTAACTGGAGGCTTGTACCTGAGTTTCCAGAAGTCGCTATTCTTCCGATCACTACCGCAACGCTGCTACTCATAGTTCTTTTATACACACTCTTCAGACTCAGTATTCGGCGTGTTGCAGCTGTCGTGTCAGCAACAATGAAAGAAGCTATCGGACAACCTATTTTCAGTGTAGCGATTATCGCGGGCATAGTTCTTTTACTGACATTTATTGTGATTCCTTACAACACGTTTGGTGAAGACGTGAAGATGCTTAAGGATAGTGGGCTAACGCTTGTCAAAATATTGGCACTACTCGTTGTCATCTGGACTGCAAGTGTCACTGTTTCTGATGAAATTGAAGGGCGAACGGCGCTCACCGTGCTTTCGAAACCACTGACACGGAGACAATTTATTATTGGTAAATTCATCGGACTATCACTCGTCGCGCTCCTCATTTTTATGATCCTAGGGGCGGTTCTGATGTCGACCACAAGCCTGAAGGTGGTCTATGATGCTCGAGAGTCATCAAAAACAGCACCTCTTTGGGCAGACTGCGCGACAGAAATGGTGACTGTTGTCCCAGGGCTTGTTCTTTCGCTACTTGAAACAATTCTTTTAGCAGCAGTAAGCCTAGCCGTATCAACACGAGTGGGAATGATTCCAAACCTTATTATTTGCTTCACGATTTACGTGCTCGGACACCTTGTTCCACTTATTGTTCAGTCAAGCGTTGGCAAACTAGCAATCGTACGATTTGTAGGCCGTCTTTTTGCTACTCTGCTACCGGTACTTGAACATTTCACAATCGAAGCAGCTGTCATCGGAGGCGTACCAGTACCTTGGGGGTACCTCGCATGGGCAGCAGTCTACGCAGGCTTATATTCAGCTATCGCTTTACTCATTGCGCTTGTGCTTTTCCAAAATCGAGACCTCGCATAACAAGTTCTCGTGATTCTTGGCAATGAGAACAGAGGTTCTCTGGCAGATACCATGACAGAAACCGCGGTTGTGTAGCTGCCTTCAAATATTATCGAGCAAGACCAACAGTACCACTCAAGCCAACCTGTTCAGGCCGCTGCAAAGGCCCTCCAGTAGGCGTCATCTCGCCACCTCGTTCGTATCGAGAAACTGCCTCAGCAGAACCCTTCATGAAGAACTCTACGCCTTTGCCAAACCTCCGCTGCAAACGTGGGCCAAATTCGATGCCAACAGTGCTGTGATTTTTTGCATGCCTCATCTGCGTCTTTAGGTCCAAACCACCAGCCACGGAACCACCCTCAAAATCAACTGACAGCCTGCTGGTATACCCTGATGGTCCATCTACTAACGAGTGACGATTAGCCAAAACACCCGCTGCGATATTGAGGAAAGCCATTTCATGGCCGACCTCCGCCATCATGACACCGGCTCCAGCTCTACTGCTAGGCGGGCCCTTCACAAAGAACTCAAGAGACCCCTCTTCTTGAGAAGGCTTCTCGTCCTGAACTCGTAAGCCCCCGAGTGCCTTTGCAACACCGGCGCCATTGAAATCTGAATCGAAACCAAAGCCATCGAAAGCTAGCCGTTTTGGCATGCCTGCCGCACCATCGTTTGCTACAGCTTGGCTTGCACAGAACACGACAGCGGCACAAAAAAACAAACAGCACCCTCGCGCATGGAGTGCCATAGCCCTACCCTTTTCGATAACAACATCTGAGAACATATGGGTCATCATCGTCACACCGTTTCCACCTACTATTGCTTGGTTCAGGTTGTATCAATCAGGGTGACTCACACACATGAAACCCAATAAAATGCCTGAAACCCTTGCAGCTATGCACTTTTTCGTATGCCTACAACGAATGGTGGGGTTCCAAGTTTTGTGCACTTGAGGGCATCAAGAACATGTGTAGCGACCTCAAGAGCAGCAGATCCAGCAGAAGCACTTACTCGAGGCTCTGTTCGCTCAGCCCAACAATGAAGAAAATCATCATGTTCTGCAGCAATTGCATTGGAATCCGGAACTGGTAACGCCTGATAAGGCAGTATCTGCTGAAAAAAAGTATCTTTAGCTACAGCACGATCTCCGAGCGGAACTGAATCAGCAACAAATTTCCCGGCGGCTACTTCTTCAGAAGCCTTTACAACACCGACTGTCTTTGCATTGAAATCTACAGAGACCATAGCATCCGTTGTCCACATCGAAAGCCGCCGACTCAAAACAGGGTTAATTCGTGACGCCATAAGATCAGCTACTAAACCCGACCCAAAAGTAAGCCGTGCTTTCACGACATCTTCATGCCCACCAGTGGCAACAATACCATTTGCTTCAATTCGCTCTAAGCGTCCCGGCTGTAGCGACAGAACAAGATCAATGTCGTGAATCATAAGATCAAGAACGACACCGACATCGAGGGAACGATATGTAAATGGAGCTAAGCGAGCAGCCTCAATGAAAACTGGTTCCCCTGACTGCTGGCAGGCAAGAGCCCATGCGGGATTAAAGCGTTCTACATGCCCGACAGCAACAATACGGCCGTAGCGGCGGGCCGTAACAACGATAGCACGAGCATCCTCGACGCTTGCCGCAAGTGGTTTTTCAACAAGAAGATCAATTCCTGCTTCAAGCAACGGTTTCGCAACTTCTGCATGAAGTCCTGTAGGCGCGGCCACAACTGCCACATCAACTCGACCAATAAGATCTTCAGGAGACTCAAAGGGCTCGCAATCGTGCGACTCCGCAACAGTTGCAGCTACATCAGGTACTGGATCAACAACACCTACTAAGTCGCAGTCATCACGGCTGGCTAAAAGCCTCGCATGAATTTTTCCTAAATGCCCACAGCCAACAACACCGACCCGTGCACCACTCATTTCGAATCTCCTAACGGTGATGATGTCACCACCAAGTACTATTTCCTACGACGCTCCTGACACCCTTGCCGTCCCCGCCTCTGCAGCTAAGACTTTTTCGACAATCTCAGCATTCAAACGATGACCACTTCTGCGTGCTGTTACATCGCCGTGAAATGGTCTTCCTGAAAGAAAAAGATCACCAATAACGTCCAGAACTTTATGACGGGCGCACTCGTTTGGCCAACGCAACTCGTTCTCAAGCGGACCATCCGGGCCAAAAACAACAAGATCTTGCGTTGTTACAGTAAGCCCTACACCGCTTTCTTGAAGCTTTCGAGCTTCTTCCTCCAACAAAAATGTTCGTGCTCCAGCAATATCTTCTCGGTACCGTTCTGGCGTCACGACCACCTCATAGTGCTGTGGCCAGATTGACGAACCAGGATACTCCACAAAATAGCTGACTCGCAGGCCGTCTGTTGTGGGTGGATGTACTTCTACCAGTGAGCTACTTGAATCTTCAGCTATCGTGAATGGTGACTGTACAACAAGCGGCTCTATCAAACTTCCGCTCAAAGGCTGAACGCCCACACTGTCAATCGCCTCGACGTAGGCACGTGCTGAGCCATCAAGGCCGGGCAACTCAGCGGCAGTCAGGCCAACTTCACAGCAATCAACACCGAGAGCCGACAACGCACTCAGCAGATGCTCCACCATTTCCACTGCTACTTGTCCAACCCTGAGGTTCGTTCGTTTCGTTGCGGCAACTCGATTCTTCAGAGAAACCGGAACGCACGCCCCCCCCAAGTCTTCGCGAATAAAACGGATACCTGAGCCAGCCGCACTCGGCCGTAACTCAACGCGATTCTCAACACCACTCCAGTAGCCTTTTCCAACGACGGCTACCGATTGCCGAAGGGTTTGCTGCGGCCGACTGACCACGCTCTTCGCCGCGGCGTTATTCACCGCGGATGCGGCTCCCGTTGCAGCTTCCAAAACAATTACCCACCCGTTCGTGAGAAATGGACCAACTTAGCTATGAAAAGAATTCTCATGCCCGCAAGGCACGCTCGAAACCGAGCTTTTCAGCCCAGCACGAGGAGCAGCGGAACTCTCCAAGAGCCACCGCTGCTCTCCATACTGGCAAAAACATTACCGATTGACAGGGGCTTGACCAGCCGCACTTGCAACGGAACCGGCGTTCAGCCTTGTCACTATGTCGGGTGTTATATCAATAGTTGTATCGTAATAGACAAGCGACTTGGTAATACTTTGCAGCACCTGATTACGATCCGCTCCATTAACCGGGTTGCCGTCAAACCGATGCACTACAGCAATCCCATGCTCCTGAGCAAATTTCGTTACCACTTGCTGAATCTCACCAAAGACTTCTTGGTACACAGCCGCTTCACGATCCATAAAGTCTTTCTTTTGAAGTTGAGCCGTAACATTAAACTCACCTTGAGCCTTGGCGACCTCTGCTTCAAGTTTCTTAAATTCAGGCGTACCGGGATTAAACCCCTTCAACTGTTCAACAAGACCGTTAATACGATCTCGCTCTGCTTTTAATCCGTTTTCAGCAGCCATAACCTCATCCCGCATCTTGTCCATTAATGTTTTAAAGCGGGCATGATTCTTAAAAATGTAGCCAATGTCAATGACTGCCTGATGGGTAGCTGGAGGACGACTCGCGCCCTGAGCATGAACGGTATGTACAGGAAGACTGAGAACCATGCCAACAAACAGGCAAGCCAAGCTTCCATGGATTACTAAATGTCGCTTCACGAGATGCACTCCTTGCGTAATTGTCACGAGAAAACCGCCGTAACCGGACGCCTTTCCGGTAGGTTCGCGAGAACGTATATCTCCGAACGTGCAGGGGATACTGTCAGGCATGGCAATGTGGCTCAAGACCAATTCGATGCTTAAAAACAAGGCCCCTGCATCAGCGCGGGTCACCTAGCGTGACCGCAAGCGTGACCTCTTTGCCCTTTCGGAGCACAATAACTTCAACAGTCTCTCCTGCCTTGTGCTTACGAAGTGCACTATCAAAATCTTCAAGCCCAGTAATCGCACTTTCCCCAAGCCGGACAATTACATCGCCTCCTTCGAGGCCACCCTTGGCAGCAGGCGATGTTTTCGAGACACCGGTAATCGCATAGCCCCCACCGGGTTTTGCAAAATCCGGAATGCTACCAAAGTAAGGCCGATCTCCACCGCCCCCCATGAACGGCTTTCCTGCGACCTCAATATACTCAGGTGGCTCACTCGCCGTGGCAAACTCACGCACGAGGTTTGCAATCAGGTCACTAATCCTTGCCATCCCAGCGTAATTGACCTTATCCGCCGTATCTGTTGGACGGTGATAATCTGTATGAGAACCTGTAAAGACATGAAGAACTGGAATTTTACGGGCATAAAAACTTGAATGGTCACTTGGGCCATACCCGCCAGGTTCTTTTGCTACGCTGAAACCGGCCTTGGATACAAATTGGTCAACGAGTCTGTCAAAGTTACTACCCGTTCCGGTGCCATGAATAATCAACTTGTCATCAACAAGTCGTCCAACCATATCAAGGTTGACCATTGCTGTGGTTTGCTCAAGTGGTAGTAGCGGGTTGGCTGTGTAGTAGCCACTCCCAAGCAATCCTCGCTCTTCACCTGCAAAGGCAATGAACAAGATAGTCCTTGGGAAAGGCCCCTCAGCTTGCAACTGTCTTGCCACTTCCAGCAAGGCTGCAGTGCCGCTTGCATTATCATCCGCCCCATGATGAATCGCTCGGATGCCAGGTGACAGAGAACTACTATCCCCAAAACCAAGGTGGTCATAGTGAGCGCCGAGAACAACCACACCCGAGGCACCGGACGTCTCTGCCCCAAAACCAACACCAGGAATACAACCGACAATGTTATCGGCATCTGTTTGCTGCCGCCGTATTGTCACCTCACCCCTCAACCTCCATCCATCAAGAACCTGACTTTTCGGCTCAAGCGTTCTGTCGATCTCCGACTCAAGCGTTTCAATCGGTGAGTTCGTGGCCCGTTCAATCAGGTCAGCAACAACGCTTCGACTGACTTGCAAAACAGGCATTGCGCGACCGTTTTCACCACCACCAGCTCGGCGAAAGTCCATCAAAGCATCCGGCTCAGTTGCGGAAGCATCATTGCAAAACACTACCGCACCCGCTTCATGTTCTGCTGCATTCGCGATTTTTCGGACAAGCGCCGCATGCTGCGTTGCCTGGTTGCCATTAAAAACACTATGCGGATTGTCTTTCTGGGGTTCTTGCCGCAACACAAGCAATGCTTTTGATACAGCGTTTTGTCCTAATGGCTCATAATCATCATATTCCTGCGTTGGCGCTGTTATGCCATAGCCAGCAAAGGCAAGGGGTAAATCAAATGTTCCGCTACCACCAACCGCGAGCGGCGTAAAGGTTTCTCCAAGTTTTAGTGGCAGGGAAATTTCTACGGATCCGTCAGATGCCAATTTCACGAACTCAGCATGGTTCGCCTGCTCTTTTGGCAAGACAGCCTCTAAGGTCATCGTAAAAGGCTGTTCTCGGAGGCCGTTGACGGACTCGAGGCCTATGCTCGCAAACTGCTGTCCTATCCCGACGGCAGTGCAGGCTCGATCATGACGACCGAGTACGCATCGTTGCCGGA
>JABHNP010000134.1 GCA_018694455.1 Planctomycetaceae bacterium
CCGCCGGTAAATCAGCCGCTGCTAGAAAGCCTTGCTTGGCTTCAAGAAGAATTGGGTACCATAAAATCTGATAATCTCTTCAGACCAGTTCGCATACGGTCAGGCCGACAATCAAATACTGTCATATTAAACGGCCTGTCGCTCATAAATTTTGGAGCCAATGATTATCTTGGTTATGCCGGCGATCCACGTCTTATAAAAGCTTCTGCGAAGGGGGCTTGTGCAGAAGGTGCCGGTGCCGGTGCAAGTCCACTCGTAAGTGGTCATTCGAGTTTGCATGACACACTCGGAAAAAACCTATCTTTACTTCTTGGTACAGAAGATTCTCTCATTTTCCCAAGTGGTTATGCTGCGAATACGGCAACTATTTCATGTCTCGCAGGGCCTGGTGACCTTATCGTGAGCGATGCTCATAATCACGCGAGTATTATAGATGGGTGCCGACTTTCCCGAGCAGATGTCCATCTTTATCCACACCGCAACATCACCGCAGCCGCTGAACTGCTTCAGACTATTCCTGCAAGACGACGGCTTATAGTCACTGACAGCCTTTTTTCTATGGACGGCACGATTGCACCGCTTACCGGCCTCGCTCAACTTGCACATGACACTCAAAGTATGCTCCTCGTTGATGAGGCACACGCTACAGGGCTATTTGGAATTCATGGCAGTGGACTCATTGAAGCCGCAGGTATAGCGTCATCGGTCGCAGTACGCATCGGTACGCTTTCAAAGGCTCTTGGGAGCGCCGGTGGTTTTGTTTCAGGGCATCATGCACTCATTGAATTTCTACGGCATCGGGCTCGTAGTTGGATGTTTTCTACTGCACATCCACCAGCTTCTGCGGCAGTCGCGATTGAGTCCATGAAGTTGGTTTCTGAAGAACCATTCCGCCGGCACAGACTTGCGGCTAACGCATGTCGTTTTCGGCAGAAACTCTCGAATCACGAAATCAATATTGGTGAGGCAGAAGCGCATATTGTGCCAGTTTTCTTAGAAACTCCACAGAAAGCCGTTGAAATAGCAGCATCGCTTACCCGAGACGGTTTTTTTGTACCGGCCATACGACCTCCAAGCGTTCCTCGTGACTCTAGTCTTTTGCGGATAAGTCTTTCCTATATCCATACGCAGGATACTATTGATGCATTGAGTGATTTGATCATTAACTATGTCGGCACGTGACATGAATGACTTGTCAAAGTGGTGTGTTATTGGTGCTGGTCCTTCTGGACTAACAGCACTCAAGAATCTTTTACACTGCAATATCGAAACTGAATGCCTCGAGCGCGAAGATGATCTTGGTGGGAATTGGTATTTTGGTTCCTCAACCTCAAGAGTCTTTGAATCTACCAGACTCATTAGTTCCAAGTCGCTCACAGAATTTACTGACTTCCCAATGCCGCGTGAGTGGCCAGCTTATCCTGACCACAGACAATGCTTAGATTACCTTCATCGTTATTCTGAGCACTTTGGTTTAGGGAATCATATTCTTTTTCAAAAATCTGTTGCTCGTATTACGCCTCTTCAACGTGATAATATAAGAATGGGTTGGTGCGTCGAACTTGAAGACGGAACCACACGAAGCTATGCCGGACTAATTTTTGCTTCAGGACATAATCACGAACCACGAATACCGAATATTGTTTCCGGTTTTAATGGTCCCATTTTTCACTCAGCGGATTATAAGTCCCCGAACGTACCCTGCATATTAAAAAACCAACGAGTCCTTGTTATTGGAGGTGGAAACTCTGGCTGTGATATCGCTGTTGAGTCTTCCCATCATGCCGCATCAACATTCCATTCGACCCGTCGAAGTTACCACATTTTACCACGACTCTTCATGGGCAGACCCTCGGACCTCCGAGGTGAACGTCTTCTCAAAATGGGTGTGCCCTTATGGCTTCGTCGGTCAATTAGTCGACGAGTCATTGACCGGACAATTGGCCTTCCTGAAAAACATGGTCTTCCATATCCAGATCATAAACTTTGGGAAACTCACCCTATTATTAATGACAATATCTATGAACGCATTGATAAAGGTGCGATTCAACCAGTGCCCGATATTGCAAAGTTTGAAGGTGGTACTGCAGTGTTTACAGATGGAAGACACGAACGTATTGATGTCGTAATAGCGGCAACAGGCTATCGACTCACGTTTCCAACAATATCTGCATTGGAACCTACGGCGAGTCGCAGCATTCCTGAACTTTTCATGCATTTTCTTCACCCAGAAGCAAATGACCTTGCTGTTGTTGGGATGATTCAACCGGACAGTGGTCAATGGGGGATCACGGACCTTCAATCACAGGTAATTGCAAGAATGATTCTTGCTGACCGTAAGGCACCACGAGCTACAACGTGGCTTCAAAAACAAAGGCAGCGGTCATCAAGTGATCATTTCATTCAATACATCGATTCACCGCGACACGCACTTGAGGTCGAACATTTTCATTATTCGAAGAGACTCAAAAAGCTCATTAATGGAATGAATAAACGACTACGACATGCACCTGTCTAATCATGTTATTCATTGTTTCGAGCACCATGAAAGTCACTGTGTCAAAGCTTAGTCGGTGTCAGGAAAGGTGAGTGGTTGCATTGACTGCGGTGGTGGATTTTTAGGTGGCTGAGGATTACCAAAAAGTGCCTCGAGACCACGACCAATACCATCACGTAATACTGCATCTGCCGTGTTCTGCATGATACGTGTCAATATTGTATCCAAAGCGGTTGCATCAAATTGAGGTCTTTGAACAGTCCCACGAAGGGGAATCACAAACGGAGTTCGTAAAAGTTGTGCTACGACTGGAGTCGCTCCTGCTACATCTCCTCGAAAAGCCACTTCTATCTGCATTGACAATGAACCGTCTTGCCCCATGCTTCCCTTACTTTGAACAGAAAGTTGGCCCATATCCAGAATAAGATTATCGTGATGAACACGACCTTCTGATATCCAGATATGTACTGGATCAGGTCGTGCACGTAAGAACACAACCTGATCACCAAACGCAAAGCGTGGATCAACAACACTCTGCAATTTTGCCAAAAGCTTTATGAGTGGTCCTGCCATATCACCGGGAGTGACCGAAAACTGTTCAAGCCACAATTGCCCATCAAATCGACCATTGAGCGGACTACCGAGTGGCAACTGGCCACCGGATGTATCCACCGTCAGAAAACCTTGCGCTTCAGTGGAACTACGCATAATTGGCGATAACCACGATAACCACTGATCACACAATGGGGGCGTCAGAGCAACTCGTTCAACCAATCTTCCTGGTGGTAACACGACCTCACCTGGGGGTGGAAAAAGCTGAATCCAAGGCGAACCGCGTACTGTCCCACCAGAAACAGGTATCGCAAATGGACCAAACGCTAATTGTCCCTCTACTAGTTGGATAGGTAATGTTCCAGGTCCAAGAGGAAAATCCGCTATTTGCCCGGACTGCCAGGAAAGTGTCGTTTCGGCACGTATCTGAGGAAGCCACTTCGCAAGACCTTCATGAATACCCTGCTGCTGCTGCTGCAAGGGTAAAGCAATATATTGTTGTCTTGGTAAATTGCTCTCTTGTGTAGGGGATCGCCATTGATCAGGCAAAGGTAACGTAACAGAATCACCTGCTGCAGACTTTCCTTGAACTGGTCCAAAAGATCCTCTCACGGTAAATGGCTGTGGGCCACCACCTGTAAGTTTCAACATGGTGCCTGAGGACGGTGAAAGAAGTCGAACGAGTTGTTGCCAATTCGTCAAGATTGTGCCTCCAAGCTCAACTTCACGTTGCCCGCTTAAATCTCTCATCGATCCAGTAGCGACAACACTCATAGTCGATGACTCTATTTTAAGTCGATTAATTTTTAATTGATCTAAACCGACTTGATTCACAACTGGTCGTGTCACATCGAGAAGTCCATTTACCTGTGGTTCTATCCAAACCGGACTTGACGTTGCGTTTGCTGTTGCACTTGTTTTTGTACTGGCAGGTGAAAGGGCTAACTGACTTCCCGTTGTCGTCATCAAAAGATTGATACCAGAAGGTGTTTCAAGAAGATCTACGGTACCCCAAAGGCGACCAGCTGCTTCTGATGTCATACCTTCGGCCAACCATTTATCAAGCCTCGTGAGATCAACTTGCCACTGAAGTTGTCCTTGTACTGAATCAAAAATACTATCAATCAGCGGTTGCGTCGTAGAACTTTTCGAAGATAATTGCAATCCGTTCGTTCGTAGTGAGACCGTAGATGACAACACTTCTGCACTTGAGAGCTTTATTATTCCTCGAGTTGGATTTATTGATCCAACTGCTGCAATCACAACTCGTGGCTCCTCTATATGATGCTTTCCGGAATGAAGAGAGAATTGCTCAATATGCCCAGTAGCTTTTGTTATTTGAAATTGCTGACCGACACAACCAAGTGTCCAGCTACTTTCAAAATTGCCGGCAACTGGTAGCTTCGACCACCTAGGTTGAAAGCCGACGGCTGTGCCTAAACCGAGAATACGTTGTTGCCACGTCACCAAATTACCCGACATATGACAGTCAAAAGAAGCATGTTCGTCCTCTCCTGGAGTAGGCCTATTCAGCCACAATGCCTTCTTCCAATCACGAGCAATTCGACATTCATTTGCCAACGCAACCACGAGAGAGTCACTGCCCGACTCTACTTTTAAGCCTGCAGTCTCTAGAGAAATAGCAGCCGGTGTTTCGACCCAAGAAGTATCAAAATCTGCTGCAACAAGATGGTCTTTCCAGATTACTCGATTACCAATCGTCCAGCATAAATTTTCTACGCTTAACGAGGTCGTTACTTTTGTAGAGCCTCTTTCAGGAAATTTATCGACACGACATTGACCTCGTGATATCCCTTCAAGAGATTGCTCCTCTCCATCACTCTGGAAATCAACGAGTGTGTTCACTTTTTGAAAAATACGGCCAAGATCTATCCGCCACGTTGTCTCAATAGTATCTGCCAGGCCATTCATGGAAATATCAGCAAACGCCGATGATAATCCAGCTTCTTCTAACCGTAGTTCTCCTCCGAACGGTTGTCGCGCGTAGACCCAGGCAGACCAAGGCGTGTTCCATTCTACTTTTTCTTCACCTCGCATCGCCGACACATGGTCGAGTTCGGATTTAAAGTAAACCTGTCGACTTGATTCCTTTTCTTGGCTTTTGATAACAATATCGACTTTTCCTTCTGTCAGTTGCACATCAGGACGAAGCAAATGAATACCTGGAAAAGCATTCAATACAGAAGGAATATCTAAAGACGCTTGGGCCTCAAAATTATCCGCTTGAACCGCTTCAAGGAAGTGCCAACCCGGTAATGCAATATTGCTTCCAAACGATCGAATCGATGGTGCCCTAATAGTTCCAGTCGCTTCAAGGTATCCTAAATTAGTTTCCGCTTGGAATTTTTGAATGACGTATTTTTCCTGAAAAATATCTGCCTCAAACGGCACATCAATTTTTTCAATGAGGAATTGCTTTTCTTCTGTAACTGTGTCAACGACTGACAGATCACGACCTACTACATTTCCCTTTATCGTATACTGTGCTGTTTCGCCCCGTGATCGAGTAAGTCGCTCTATTTGAAACGACTTGCTGAGAAGTAAATCCGCACGAATATCTACCACACCCTGCAAAACGTGTGACCATCCAAAGCGATTTGATGCCATCCGTGAGATACCTGCTGGGCAACGAGTTGCTCCAATCACTAATGCATATTTGCCGTGATCAGGTTCCTGTTCAGATACCGTTACTGACCAACCACCCGGACGGGCAAGCATGGAATTTGCACGGCTCATAATGCTCTTAGTTGGAAAACTATTTTCCGATTGAGACGATGATTGCATTACATTTAACTGTGGCTCTTCAGCATACTGCACCGATCCACTGCAAATGACGTCTGATGATTGAAAAGAAAACACACCCCCTTCCGTTAGCACCGGAAATGGCATGACTGCAGAGAGCTCACTGAGTAACCACGCGTCGCCCTGACGCAAATCAGTAAGCTCTATGGTTGAATTTACAAGTTCGATGGTCCCAGTTATGCGACTCTGAGTGTCTTTTGCAGCATTTTCTTGATTTCCTTCATCCACAAGATCTTGAAGATGTGCTCCTAAATTCCTTTGATGAATTTTTGCTATCCAAGGTTCAAGTACTGTCTCGATCGTACTTCCACCATTCCAAACAGCTGTTGATAGCCTTCCCCCTTCGATTAGAATTCGTCCTACATCATTCGGTTTGAATGCTAGGGCAAGAGGACTGCGATTTATTTCAACACGGTCTACAGCCAGTAAAGGCACCCCATCAGATGTTCTGATAAGGAAGTCTCTGTAAATAATAGGACCAAACCAATCCCACTCTGCTGAACTCGATGAAATCTGCCCGGCGAGACCTTCGAATACTCTTTGCAGCGGCCAATCTCGTACAACTCTGAACACCGTCAGCCGCGGTGCCTGATAGATCACAAATCCTACAAAAAGCACTTTCAGAAACCGAGAAAACCACCGCCATCGCCGTAGGAGTGCGGTTCGTAGAGACTCTTTTTCATGATCTCGGACATCATCCATGATTGTCGACTGATCTACCGTTAAATACTGAAAAAGAAATAAATTCTACGCACTCAATAACTCTGACTGACCCTTAAGAGTATAGAGATTCTATTGAATCAATGCGAAGTGGGCTTTGTGTAAGCAGTGAGATCAGCTGGGGTATCGATATCACGGGCAACACAACCATTTGGATCTATTTTTACCCAAATAAAATCATCGATGATATGCACGCTCTTTGGTTCAAAATTCTGCAACTCGTGAACAAAGCCATGAAAATCACGAGCACCGGCCGCAAGATAGCTGTCTAATGAATGAAGTAGCGTTGGCCGACAGACTGAAAACAGGTATTGCAACCGGCTTCCCACCTGAGGAATAACCCACTGCGTCAACATCTCATCTTTTGGAAAGTGACGGAGCATTTCCAGCACAAGTGCCGAATTGATCATCGGTAGGTCACATGCGGATAAAATAACAAACTTCGGCATTGCACATATATGTTCACGCCATATCCACCGAAGCCCATCTCGAACCGCATGCAATGGACCTGATTCTGGCTGGCTATCAGAAATATGCCGTACCGATATCGGTCTTTGAAAAGATTTTGGTGCATCACCGCCCACAACAAGGACTGAGTCAGCAACCGGTACTAAGGCCTCGCTCACAATACGAAGAAGTGATTTGCCCCCGACGGTACATTCTGCTTTTCCACCGGCTGGTCTTTTGTCGCCCAAACGGCGAGCTTGTCCACCAGCAAGAATAATCACTCCTATGTCCTCTTTGTGAATCTGTTCAATCGATTTTCTCACTGTATTGTACTTAGAAAATGCGCAATTCTATCGAGGCCCTGTGTCAGTTTTTCTTCTGATGCGGCGAAAGACATGCGAACATGTCCTTCTGCACCGAATGCGCTTCCTGCCACTGTCGCAACGTGTTCTTTTTCAAGCAGTTGCTCACACCACGCCACGCTATCTGGCGGACCGTGTGGCCTGCCTAATGATGCGTGAATATCAATAAAAGCGTAGAAAGCCCCACCAATGTCCGGAATTTTGACACCGGGAATCTGGCCCAGTCTTTCAACAACAAGATCTCGTCGCATTTGAAATGCATTTCGCATCAATGTCACACAATCTTGTGGACCAATAAGTGCCTCTATGGCTGCGTATTGACTGATACTGCAGGGATTACTTGTCTCTTGACTCTGCAGGCTGCCCATTGCCTTTGACAATGCTGGAGGGGCAATCGTCCACCCAATACGCCAGCCAGTCATTGAGTACGTCTTACTCACCCCGGCCACAACGATACTTCGTGATTCCAGACCGGGATGTAATGTTGGAAAGGAAATAGATTCACGACCATCAAAGACGAGCTGATCATAAATCTCATCTGAAACGACAGAGAGATCCGCTTCAATAGCGATATCTGCAATGCTCACGAGCTCTTCGCGTGAATACACAACCCCAGTTGGATTACTAGGAGAACACAATAAGAGCATGCGTGTTCGAGGCGTAATTGCAGATTTGAACGCATTCGGCTGTAGCTTGAAATCTTCGTCGATAGATGTTTCAACGAGAACTGGAATGGCTCCAGCAAGCTTTATCAATTCGGCATAACTCACCCAATATGGTGTGGGCACAATGACTTCATCACCCGGATTTAAGACTGATGTGAAAACATTATGAAGGCTATGTTTTGCCCCATTTGAGACAATAACCTGTGCGGGTGTAACCGTGAGCCCTGATCGACGGGTATAGTCATTCGCAATTGCCTCCCGCAGCGCGGGTATTCCGGCTGCGGGCGTATATTTCGTTTTTCCTGCTGAAATAGCTGCTTTACCGGCCTGACAGATATGTTCCGGTGTGGGAAAATCTGGTTCTCCAACCGAAAGATCAATCACATCAATCCCTGATGCCTTCATTGCACCGGCTCGTGCTGCCATGGCAAGCGTAGCTGATGGTTGGAGGGAGGCCATGCGTTGTGCTAGTTGAAAACAAGCAGCTTCTTCCATGAATTGTTTCCTTTCGAACTTCTTGCCAGTAAGAACCTAATTGACATGGCATACTTCAGGTATAGGTACGCCATTAGAAATACTACTGGCGTAAAACAGAAATGAACCATCCGTCTACAGATAATACCACGGTGACAAAGAGGAGCTTGGATGGCAACGGGACGAATTGGACTTTGGCTAATCGGTGCAAAAGGTGGCGTCGCCACGACCGTCATGACCGGCCTTGCAGCCATGAAACGGGGATTGGTTGAACCCATTGGTTTAATCACTGAAACCTCGGCATTTCATCCGCTTAATCTCGCTCATTGTAGTGATATTGTAGTTGGTGGACATGATATCCGTGACGAGAGCCTGCTGAATGAGGCCCGCCGTATGTGGACAGTGAGTCGAGCAATATCACCAGACATTTTAGAGTCTATAATGCCCGATCTTCAAGAGATTGAGGCCCGCATTCGATCAGGAACCGTGTTGGCAGCTGGTAGATCCATTCAAGCCATAGCCTCTTCACCAGGATCTGAAAAAGGAACAACTCCACGAAATATCATCGATCGTATTCGGAAAGATATTGTTGATTTTGCAACTGCAAATGAGATTGATCGTGTTATCGTCGTCAACCTTGCATCGACTGAACCTCCATGGTCGTCGCCTATTCCCGAAGACTTTGAAGAAATCGCACCTCTCCTCAAACAGACTACAGACTCAAGCCCGCTACCGACGAGTAGTCTCTACGCTATTGCAGCATTTGAGGCAGATGCTGCCTACATAAATTTCACGCCTTCTACGGGGGCAACACCGCCTGCACTTAATAAACTCGCCCAAAACAGAGGCCTGCCGCATGCAGGTTGTGATGGAAAAACAGGTGAGACATTGCTCAAAAGTGTGCTTGCCCCAATGTTTCGTGATCGCCACCTCAATGTTCAAAGTTGGGTAGGGCACAACATTTTTGGCAATCTCGATGGCAAAATACTTGACGATCCTTCGAACAAAGCAGCCAAGGTAAGAAGTAAAGACCATCTGCTTGCGAGTCTCTTGCCATCAACACCGCAAACACTTGTCTCTATTGAGTTCATTGAGAGTCTTGGTGACTGGAAAACTGCATGGGATCACATTCATTTTCAAGGATTTCTAGGTACTCCCATGACCATGCAATTCACATGGCAAGGATGTGATTCTATTCTGGCAGCGCCCCTAGTGATTGATCTCGTTCGGTTAGTGGATCGCGCCCGACTGGCTGGCGAGGCCGGTTCTCTGCCTTGGTTGGCAAGTTTTTTCAAAAGTCCACTGAGTTGTACCGAGCAGGGTTTTTCAGC
>JABHNP010000124.1 GCA_018694455.1 Planctomycetaceae bacterium
CTGGCTTTTCACAACACCGTTGATGCTCATCAAGTTTCCGTTACTACTTCGACTTGGAGACAAGGGAACAAAGTTTTTTGTCCAACTCGTCACTCTCGACATTGGCATGATTGTCTGTGCTTTTATCGCAGAGACCTCACCTATAGGCTCAAATGAGTGGTGGGGATTTTTCATCGTAGCCTGTGTTCTAGAATTACTGATAGTGGCAATTCTTTACACTGGTCTTGGCTCTGCTATCAACGCGGCACCGGCACCAATTGCTAAATCACTCAACACGATGCGGCTGTTCATTTTGATTGGTTGGGCCATTTACCCGATCGGATTCCTCATGGCATACAGTGGCTATGGTGAAGTCCGTGAAATCTTTTACAACGTCGCTGACGTGATCAATAAAGTAGGTTTTGGCCTTGCAGCCTACTGGGGTATTGAAGCCCTAAGTCATTCGACCAAGCAAACAGCTTAGTCATTGTCATACGGGATGGCGGTGATCAGCGATCAGATCACCGCCATCCTAAATGACTGGGACTCATGGAAACGTTGAAATGTTCGCAACAGATCAACCAACTGCACCGAACGTGTTGTTTCGAAGCAAATTTCGTGAGCTTACTTCCTTGATGTCACAAAAAACATTGTGGTTTTCGTGGTTGCCTATAGCTCTTATCTGTACTGCAATTGCTAGCTCTTTGTATTGGGCGCAAGGCACCACCCCTAAAAGCATTGAAGTTATACCATGGCTTATTGCGCTTTTTTTTGTGGGCATGCCTCATGGTGCAGCTGACCTTGCTGTACTTCAGTCAAAAAAAAGTGGGGCTGAAGCGCTGACGGTTTTTTTCTTCTATCTCTTGTGCATGGGTGTCATATCGATCACCTACGTCATCGCCCCTGGAATAAGCCTTGTTGGATTTATTATTCTAAGCCTCTGGCATTTTGGAAATACTGAGACATCGAGCGGTGGCGCGTCCCAAAATCTCTACGAACGCCTCGCAACTAGTTGTGCCAAAGGTGGTATCGTTATCGGCATGCCACTCGCGGCCTGGCCCGATGCTACAGCATCAGTCTCTACAGAACTCATCGACCTGACTCGGCCGGCTCGAGCCGTGTTTGGATTGCCCTTGCTCGACAGCCAACTGTTTTCACCAACACAGATTCTGCTGATGGGATCATTGCTTTTATTTTTTGCATTGTGTTCTTGGATCATAATCTTTCTTCATTTTTTTCCTTACAAACAACCCAAGGAAAAACAACAGATCCAACGGTCGATGAATGACTTTTTTCAATACAGTCTGATTGGTATTCTCGAATTTTTGGTATCTCCGCTTTTTGGTATTGGAATCTACTTCCTGATTTTTCACAGCTGGAAACAAATGCCGACACTTGCGAACCACTTCCTTCAACCCACAGCTGTAACTCATCCTATGAGGCAAGTTTTTGTTGTACACAAAGCTGCTTTGCCGTTACTTATACCTACATGGATTATCCTATTTCTGTGTTGGTGGGCCCTTTCAAGTGGGCTGCACTTTCGTGACTTAGCCCTTCTCTCACTTCTTGTCTATTTGATAGTGACACCAGCTCATGAGATCCTGTGCTCATGGCTTTCAAGTCAGAAGAAAACGACCTGACTCGACAGTTGAGGAACTGCTATGCTTTCCTGACTCGAGGAAAAAAGCATGCCAACACCACCATTGCCTGAGACTCTCAATCTACGCAACCCTGAGGATGCCCCTGCTAAGCCCCGAGGGCTACTTAGACGTCTCTACAACTGGGTACTTTCGTGGGCTGACTCACCGCACGGACTGTTCGCCTTGGCTGGAATATCATTTGCGGAAAGTTCTTTTTTTCCAATTCCACCCGATGTTCTTCAAATTGCTCTTTCCGTTGGGGAGCCTCGCAAAAGCTATCGTTTTGCGACCATCTCAGTGATAGCGAGTGTTCTAGGGGCCATTGTAGGCTGGGCGATTGGCTGGGGGTTATGGCAATTCGTTGATACATTTTTTTATCGTAATATTCCAGGA
>JABHNP010000182.1 GCA_018694455.1 Planctomycetaceae bacterium
TAGCTTAACACCCTATCTCTTTGTTTCGAATTTACCACAGGCCCCATGGTCGTACCGCCATCGAGTTGATAACCGACTTTGACACGTTGCATTTCCTGTTTACAGGCACTGATGAAGTCATCGTATATCGATTGGTGAATTAGCCAACGCGTTGCGTCACAGCAAACTTGGCCGGTATGGAAAGTAATTGCACCAACAAGCTTCTTCGCGGTTGCTTCGACATCGACATCTTCAAAAACTACAGCTGCCCCCTTACCGCCAAGCTCAAGTTTGACAGGTACAAGATTACGGCCGCAAGACTCACCAACAAGTCTCCCCACTTCAGGAGAACCCGTGAACGACATCCGCCGAATACCTGGGTTCGCAGAAAGAGCTGCTCCGGCTTCACTACCAAGACCGGGGACAACATTTACAACACCATCGGGCATACCACTTTCACGAGCTAAACGAGCAATATAGATTGATGAAAGAGGCGTATCTTCAGCAGGCTTAACTACTACGGTGTTACCTGCAGCCAAAGCAGGTGCAATGCCCCACCCCATGAGCAGGACTGGGAAATTCCATGGAAATATGAATCCGCAAGCTCCCCACGGGCTCCGTAGTGTCCATGCCTCGTGCCCCGCTACAGCAAGCTGATTACGACGCTGTACATGCTGGGCCATATCTGCAAAAAATCGAATTGATTCAACAAAATTCTCAACGTCCCCCAGAGCATGCGCGGGCAATTTACCAGCATCGATCGCCTCGATCTGAGACACAATTTGCTTTTTCTGCTCCACTAAATCTGCGAACCGATAAAGTCGCACGGCTCGGTCATTTGGAGCTAACGTCGACCAGCCAGACTTCTTGAATGATTCATTCGCTTTTTCGACACTACGATTCACATCACCTGCCGTGTAGGCGTGCACTTCAGCAAGCACATCACCACTTCCCGGATCAGAGGATTGGAACGCTGTGTCTCCAGAGCCACACCAATCTTCACCGCCAACAACACCGGGAATAGTACCTTTTGATAGGTAGGACTCTACTTCTGGAAGTTTCGGTGTTACGAGTGATGCCATAGTGTGTCTCCAAATTCTTCAGTACCTGAACCGCTAATAAGTAGAAGCAAGAACGTCAAACCCGACTCAACACGCCTTGGCATCAAGTCTCTCTTCACAAAGCATACCCGCGCAATAACTCACATGTCGCCAGCACTCGTATTTATGATGCGAGGCAAAGATACAGCATCGCAGGTTCTAATCTATATTATCGATGCCCTGCTCGAGAAATCCTATTCGAAAAAACGGTGAATCCACCGCGCAGCCGCAAGGCCACTCGATGCAGCAGATTCAACACGGCCGCCGCCGAATGAATCACCACAACAAACTACTGGAGGGCTATTTTGCAGGGCAATCATTGGCGCTTTTATTGGAGAAATAGGAAATGCATATTTCCACCGCTGTAGTGAACTCGCATCAATGGCATTCGAGATATCACCATCAATCCAGCGATGCACTGCTTTTGTAAGCTCGTCTTGTACACGTATTGGATCAGTATCGAAATGAACTTTGCTAAATTCAGCAGTAGCTTGAATCGTAAGGCTCGGAACAGGTGAAATTCCTTTTTGAAAGTTATCGCTAATCCATGCAACGGGACCAGAGCAGAACTCAAGGCCGCCAGGATCTGGGAGCAGACTCGGTTGCTTTAACTTCAGCATAAGTGAAAAACAGGAGGAATATTCTACTGATGAAAGTACCTCCCACTTCACCGAGTCAACAACTGGGGGAACCAGCCCGCCAAATGTTAATATTTCAACAATCTGAGGACTTGGTGCTGTGAGCAAAGCGGCGCGGGCCACAAACACCTCATCGTTCTCACAGGACACATGGACTGAATTACCTTGAATGCTTACGGCATTCACTCGGATTCCTGTTTTAACTGATTCCGAGAACTGCTGGGCGAGGTGCTTTGGGAGGCTTGTCATACCCCGAGCGCCCTTCCAACGGGCATGGCCCACTTCATCGAGTGGTACGACAGCCGGATCCTCAAGAGTTTTTGCCTTCGGAAACATATCACACCATGGCATCACAGCGCCCGATTCCCTTGCTTCCAAAACAACGCTTCCAAAGGCTCTTCCCTTCACTGAAAAATATTGTGTTCCATGGTCACAGACTGCCTCACCAAGACGACGAGTTGCCATCCGGCCACCAACCCCTCGGGATTTCTCTAACACCGCAACTTTATAACCAGCTTTTGACAAATAATTAGATGCCATCAGGCCTGCAATTCCGGCCCCAATAACAACAATGTCGTATTGATAAAGACTTTCATCAGGGTTCGGAGCGGCCACGATTTTTCCAAGCTGCCAAGAGGATAAGAGAAAATGGAACCCACCAAATCAGATCGTTCGTCACGATATTGAGGCCAAAGACGAGCGGCAGCCTTTCGGACCAAAGTGCTTCAGCAAATCCTATCGGACCAAGAACTTTGCCGAGAAATCCGACGAATACAATTGGCCAATGCCGAATTGGATCGGACGCCGCGATGATATAACCGATACCATACACACCAACAATCATACCAATGCACTGCCAGAATTCCGGGTAACGAGGCAATTCCATTCCTGCGGCACCGAACATCCATAAAGGAACAATGATTGCAACCGCACCCCAGACCATATTGTAAGCGCCAGCAGCGTAGAGAACCCAACGCATCCATGAATCGTTTTTCGTACAGTCAATCGCACTCATACAACTATCTTCAAAAAGTTCTGCAAAATAACCCAGTGATGTTATCAATACATTTTCAGAGTAGACGCATGAGATCTGTTGTGCAGGGGATTCGACTCCCGGCAATCAGTTCTCCCTCAGCACATCCACCAAGTAATCCCATTGTTTTCGAGAGCGATTCTACCCGCGTAAAAACATGCTCTTTTTCAGCAGGAAACTGAGAGGCATAACAGCGAACGGCCTCCATCTTCTGCTTCAAGTGGCCCTCGATATTCACAATAATTGGCCAACATCCTGCAGGAAGATCCGCAATACCAGTAAACAGAAAATACGTCAGCAAATGAGGAATCGTATGTTCGGGAAGGTTGTCAAAAACATCATCCCATTTCGTTAAACGAGAATAGAAGACAGCGGCCTCAGTTATCATCATGGCCTGCGCATGGTCAGGCGAAGCCATCGGCGTTTTATCGCCAATTCCAAGGATGAGTCGCGGCCTGTAACGACGAAATACTTTTGCAAGTGCTACTCGAACATCAAAAGAATCAAATAGCTTCCTATTCGGAAAGCCAAGTTGCTCTCGATGCACAACACCAAGGCGCCTGGCGGCCTTGGCAGCTTCAGCAAGCCGCTCCTCTGGGCCACTTGATCGAGGCGTTGGCTCCCCGTCAGTAATATCTACAATGCCGACACGGCATCCTTGAGCGATTAACTTTGCAAGAGTTCCACCACATCCTATTTCGACATCATCCGGATGTGCACCGACAGCTATAACATCAAGCGCTTCAGGAAGTTGGTCGGTCACGCCCTACCCTGCCTTCGTCGCTGCCATGAGAAAGTTCGGATTAATTGCCTCGAAACGAATACGATCCATTTGTTCAATCCCGCGGGCAATATTAACCATCCAGTACCCAGCGTCTTCCGATCGACTTCGCAAGAGAGCATGAACCGCAGCTAGATTTTCGATACTATTGCAACTCGTAACCAATCTCCCCCCAGGCTTTAACCGCTCCCACGCCTGTTCAACAAGAGAGGTTGCCGCACGACCACTGCCACCTACATAAATACTATCTGGATCTGAGAGATCACTCCACGCCTCCGGCGCCTGACCAAGAATCGCCCGCAGGTTGTCGACTCCAAATCGTTTTGCATTTTCTTCAATTAACTGATGATCATCAACATCCATTTCAATGGCAAAGACAGACCCGTCCGGAGCAAGCCTTGCTGCCTCGATAGCCAATGATCCACTCCCAGCCCCAACGTCCCACACGACGCTTGTTGAACATAGAGAAAGTTCAGCGAGAGCTAGGCTGCGGACTTCTGCAGGAGTGAGCAGACCCCGCTTTGGACGAGATTGAAGAAAAAGTTCATCAGAATTCCCA
>JABHNP010000274.1 GCA_018694455.1 Planctomycetaceae bacterium
GCAACCCTAAGTGTTGCTTTTTCATTTATTACAAACGGCCATGTTCGACTAGATCTTCTACGCGATCGTCTCAGTCAGCAGACACTTAGGACGATTGAGGTAGTCGGCCTGGTGTTCTTTGTTGTTCCATTTACTGGACTCATCTCGTGGCATGGTTTCCAATCAGTCGCGCAATCGTATTTGATCGGTGAGCATTCAGTAAATGAGCAAGGGCTTCCTTGTACATTTATTGTAAAATTGGCACTCCCACTGTCTTGTGCATGCATTCTCTCTGTTGCTGTGATACGACTTGTAGCGTTTTCATCACAACGCACCAAGACTGCTCCTTCATTAAGAAGAAATAGTTTTCAAAAGTCCTGGTGGAACTCAAGATCAGGGCTAGGGGCTGCAATAAGCATCATTTTTGGAGGACTTGCTTGGTGGGTTGGGCAGATTGACCCAAGCTATGCTTTGGTCGTTGCTATGTTTGTAAGCTTTGTGGCCCTCTTGTTTACAGGCTATCCAATTGCATTTGTACTGGGCGGTGTCGCCGTAGCTTTTATTTTTGTGGGATATACCACGGACTATCTTGGGTACACACTGACATTTGATCATGCAGGGACAAAGCTTTATCTCGGCAGTGCAGCTGGATTTGTAAATCGGATATACGGAGGACTTTTAAGGAAACCAGAACTTGTCGCACTTCCAATGTTTATTTTTATGGGTCTTTTGTTAGATCGAAGTGGCATGGCGAAGCGAATGATGAGAGCGATGCAACAACTCTTTGGACGGGTTCGCGGCGGCTTGGCAATCTGTGTCGTCTTCATCGGGATTTTACTTGCTGCAAGCACAGGTATTATCGGAGCCTCGGTGGTTCTGCTGGGGTTGATTGGCCTCCCAGTGATGCTTCACCAAGGTTATGCAAAGTCGCTTGCTACTGGTACTGTTTGTTCTGCGGGTACACTCGGGATACTGATGCCACCGAGTATCATGCTTGTCATTATGGCGGACCAAGCATCTGTTCCAGTAAGCGATCTCTTCATGGGAGCGATTCTCCCGTGCGTTCTGCTAGCTGTTTTGTATGTGTTCTATTTAGTTTTTATAGGAAACATCAGGCCAGAAGATGCACCACTTGGTAGTCAGCAAGAGGGTTCAGCAAAAGTATTTTTTGATATCATACTCGCAATTGTTCCGGCTTCTATGCTTATTCTTGTCGTCCTCGGATCAATTTTTGCCGGAGTTGCCACGGTGACAGAGGCCAGTGGTCTTGGTGTCGTTGGTGCAAGTATCTTAGCAATCACACATTGGTTATCCAGGACGGATCAAGCACACCAAGAAAAATTTGACTACCGCACAATTCTCAGCGAAGGATGGCAATGCTGCGTCGATGCCTTTTCTCTCACTGGATCCATTGTCGGTATCCTTATTGGCGCGACATGCTTTGCATTTATTCTTCGTGAGTTGGGTGGTGATAAGCTCATTCAATACGGACTAGAAAGCTTGCCTTTTGGTCCGTATGGTGTTGTTGCAGTCGTCTTAGGCATCATTTTTTTCTTGGGCTTCTTTCTCGACTGGATCGAGATCACAATTATTGTTTTACCTCTAGTTGTGTCGACTATTGCAACAATGGATTTTCAGTTTGTTGACCCCACACTCTATGAGCGTCATGAGGATTTTGTCGCGGCCCGTACGGTAGCGAATACTGTTTGGTTTTGTATCCTGATGGCAGTGTGCCTTCAGACTTCTTTTCTCACTCCACCGGTCGGATTCGCAATCTTCTATTTAAAGAGTGTCACTCCACAAGAAGTCGAACTGAAGGATATTTACCAGGGTGTCGTACCGTTTGTAATGCTTCAGCTTGTTGGACTCACCTTTGTTTTTTTCTTTGGGAAGTATTTTGTGCTTTGGTTGCCACAATATATATACGGTTGATAAATGAATGATTGATTAGCTGCACATAAGCATCACGTATTGTGATGAAAAGACTCTGTCATTTCTCGTGCTAATTTCTGTTCAACAAAGTATGAACCGATTGCAATTACAAAACACCAGACTGAGAATCCGACGCACTGTGCTGTAAAGTCGACTCCCGAATCGATCAGGAGCCCGGTAAGTCCAGGCCCAATGGCTGTAGAAAAAACCATGATCGTAGTTGTGAGGGAACGTATTGAACCGAGATGTTGAGTTCCATAAAGAGCAGGTAATACCGCACCCCAAAGCGCACTCGACATGCCCATCGTGACTCCCATTGAGCCGAGTGCAATATACCAAGCCGTTACGCTTGTCGCCTGACTAATGAGGGCCATACCAAAACCAATTGGTAGTAATAAAAATGGTATGAGTCGATATCCTCCAAATCGGTCAACAGCCCAGCCGGCCCAGAATGATGCCATTACACCTGACAGTGCAAAGCATGTAAATCCGGGAGACATCGCAACAAGATCCCATTGTTTTATTTCAGCAAGATGAGTCTGGTTAAAGAACAGTACGGTGCCCATCAGACCAGGCGTGAGAAGTGTCGGCAGGAGTGCAGGAAGGAGCCAATGACGTAGAGCCTCTTTACGAACCCAGTGCCGTCCCTGAAGTCCAGACAGCACATCATGTTCGGTTCGTTGTGCAGGCACGCGATTCGTTCGGAGAAGTACCGCTGTAAGAGGCATGAAGATGAGGATTAGAAAAGAAGCGACACAGAGCCACAAGGCTTGCCATCCAAACGTTTGAATAACGATAATTGCTGGTGCCGCAAACAAAATCTCACTTGCTGGATATCCAAGATTTGCGAGTGCAACCGCTCGACCGCGATGATTGACAAACCATCGACCAAGGGTGGTCATTGCAATGTGTCCAAACATGCCCTGCCCACAGAACCGAAGTAGAAATAATGACCCACCTAGAATCCATGTGGATTGACCACATGCCATACCGATAGCAGCGAGTGTGAATAAACAGGCTGTTACTAATGTCACAATTCGCGTTGGTACACGATCTACAATTGAGCCCTGCCAGAACATGATTACTGCTGAGGCAAGCGTCGCGAGGGTGTAGATACCTCCCCAGCCACCGTCAGAGAGATTAAATTGCTCTTTTATGGATGGTGAGCAGAGAGAGATAAACCATGTCTGCCCACCGGTCGATGCAAACGTGAGAAGGAATCCCACGAAGAGCCAACGAATATTCTGGATTAAAAAGTGAATCATAAAAAATTGGAGTTCTAGAAAGAGTATCCGAACACCTTCTGGTATTGAATACAATGGGAACTCGTATCACGCGTTTTTATGATAGTACGACCATTACTAATCCTATAGCAGCGAAGCGATTTGCTAGCAGATCATCGAGAGACAGTTTTATAGATGTCGAAAAAACAAGTATTTTTTATCGGATCTCTCCTGGGTCTCATACAGTTCTCTATGGCTATAGTTATAGAAGAAAGCCTTTTTGAGCTTTCAGAAAATGAAACTGGTGGTGTTACACAAAGGTCACCGAATCAAACTCCGGTATCGATTACTTTTTTGTGAAAATGATGTAACACATACTTCAATCGAAGATCGTTACAGTATGCTTTCTCATGCAAAATCGTGAAGCTCAAGCGACTGAGTGCAGATGAAAAATTACACGAGAATGTCGTTCACAACATGCCCATGTACATCGGTAAGACGATATCGACGACCTTGGAATTTATAGGTCAGTCGTTCATGGTCGATTCCGAGTAAGTGAAGAAGTGTTGCATGAAAATCATGTACGTGTACAGCCCCTTCTTCAATATTGTATCCATACTCATCGGTTTTTCCCCAACTGATACCAGGTCGAATACCGCCACCCGCCATCCATGACGTAAAGCAGCGAGGATGATGGTCACGGCCAAAATCAGCACCAGGTTTGTAAAGTCCTTGGCAATAGTTTGTACGACCGAATTCACCACCCCAGATCACAAGGGTGTCATCAAGCATTCCATGATTAGCTAGGTCTTCGACAAGTGCTGCAGTTGGTTGATCAGTTTCTTGACATTGCTTTTGCAACCCACTTTGTAGTCCGCCGTGGTGATCCCATCCTTGATGATACAGTTGAATGAAACGGACCCCTCGTTCTGCGAGTCGCCGTGCAAGAAGACAATTGGCCGAGAAGCTTCCTGGGTTTGTGACATCCGGTCCGTACCGGTTAAGTACATGCTGAGGCTCGTCGCTTACATCCGTGACATCCGGTATGCTGGCCTGCATCCGATAAGCCATTTCATAGTGAGCTATTCGTTCTGTAATGTCGTTATCAGATGTTTCATGAAATTGATGTTCATGCAATCGTCGCAAGCCATCGAGCATAAGCCGGCGACTTTCTGGAGATACCCCTGGTGGGTTGTTGATATAGAGTACGGGTTCAGGTCCAGAACGAAAGCGTATCGCTTGATGCCTTGACGGCAGAAAGCCTGATCCCCAGAGATGACTTTGTAACGGCTGTCCACCTTTGTTCTTTGTGAGTAGAACAACAAACGATGGTAGATTATCAGTGATGTTACCCAATCCGTAGTCTAGCCATGCCCCAATACTTGGACGACCAGGAATCTGTGATCCACTTTGCATGAAACAAACTCCTGGACCATGATTAATACTTTCCGTAAACATGGCTTTGATAAAACAGAGTCGATCAGCAATAGCCGCAGTGTGTGGTAGTAGTTCGCTCAGGGTGGCACCACTCATGCCGTGTTGTGAGAATTTGAAGGGTGATCCAACGAGTGGTATGGAACTTTGGTTTCCACTCATACCGGTTAGTCGTTGTCCGCGACGCACACTTTCAGGAAGTTGTTGACCGGTCTGTTGAACAAGAGTTGGTTTGTCATCAAATAAATCAAGTTGTGATGGTCCACCAGCCTGAAAGAGATAAATGACCCGTTTTGCTTTGGGAGCATGATGCAGGTGCTGAAGAACACCATTGCTATGAGTATCTTGTGCCTCCGCGGATAGCATTTCATTGAGTGCAATGCCTCCAAGGCCCATGCCAAATGTGTTGAGCCATTGTCTTCGGTTTATGGAAGAGGCCGTTCCATGAGGTAAACCACTCATCGTTTCACCACACTTTCGTCATGCGCAAGCAAGGCAGATACGACTGTCGCAACAGCAGCTACATCAATAGGATCTAAAATTTTATTTCGTGCTTTCTGTCCAACAGCAAGAAGCTTCTTTGCATCTTCCGGATGAGACTCATACCAGTGTCGCTGGTTGTCTATCATTCTGTTCAATATTTCTTGTTCATCATCGTCAGGATGACGACTGGTCAGAAGATAAAAAGCTGCTTTGATTGCTGTTGATAAATTATTTGAATGTTCGAGGAGAACATTCTCTGCGAGCACACGAGATGCTTCTACGAACTGGGTTCCGTTAAGGAGAACAAGAGCGTGCAAGGGTGTGTTGGTTGTGTCACGTTTCGCAGTACAGACGACTCTATTGGGAAGATCAAAAGCTTCTAAGAGAGGAGCAGGGCCACTTCTACGCCAGTATGTGTAAATACTCCGACGGTACAAAGAAGTCCCAGAGTCAATTTTTTCCGGCTTGAATGATTCTGCAATATCGTATGGCTTCACCGGTGGCCCACCAGATTTTTTATCAAGCAGCCCACTGGCTGCGAGTGCGGCATCACGAATCATCTCTGCAGGTAGTCGATGTCTGGGACCTCGCGCAAGCCACTCATTGGCTGGATCGTTCACCATTGTTTCGTGCCGAGCCATACTTTTTTGTTGATATACGTCTGAGGTCATGATGAATTTCATAAGTGCTTTCACATCCCATGAAAACCCACCCTCTTCTTTTGCATGGGAAAACTTCCATGCAAGAAGATCAAGAAGTTCAGGATATTCAGGCTGTGTTGCCTGGCTGCCAAAGTCTTCTGAACTGCGGACAAGGCCATGACCAAAAAGTGACTGCCAAAAACGGTTCACAGTAACACGAGCCAAAAGAGGATGTTCAGGGTCAAGAAGCCACTGACTTAATCCAAGCCGATTACGCGGTAGTTGAGTTGCAAAAGCAGGCAGCACGGGAGGCGTGTCTGGCTGAATGGCTTCGCCTTTTTTATCGTACTCGCCTCGGAGGAGTACGAATGCTTTCTTTGGTGGTGATTGTTCTTTCATCACCATAATCTCTGATGTTTTTTCAACGAGTTTATTACGAGTCTTATATGCACTTTGAAGTTGTTTTTGATTTTGTAGGACATCTTTATCGATGGCTGTAAGATACTCACCCACTGCATGCACATTGGTGTTGGAGTGCATGACCTGCGCAAGCGTGCCAGGTTGGTAGCATTCTTGAATTTCAAGAGGCGAAAGAGCCCGATTGAAAACACGAAATTCATCAATAGAGCCGTTCTTGAGACCATGATCTCGCATGCGCTCCCCAATCGATATTGTGTTTCCTTTGCGGCTGGAAATGGTACGAGTAAGAGTATCGTGCACGACTTCCGTTTTTGCTTGTTGACCATTAAGAAATATCTTTAGCCCATCAGTTCGTCCTGTCCCATCACTGCTTACAGCAATATGCACCCAGCGATTCACTGGAATTTCGTCAAGCATCCGAATACTTGCAGCATTGCCTGGCCAAAAATGAATTAATGACCAACGAAGATGACCAAGGTCCACGATCAGTTCATACCCCTGACTTCCCGCATCAGTCCAGGCTTTTGATCGATGGAAGACAACAGCCCGTTCATAAGAGGTAGGAATGTTGACCCAACATGACACGGAGAACGAATCACTTCTGCTGAAATTCCCTACGGGAGTCTTTACAGGGTGATCACCTGTTAGTTTGATTGCCTTTCCGGATTGTCCTGGAATTAAGGTATTGTTTGGGGGCGATGTTGCGGCAGTTTTTAAAAGTGTTGCGGACGCATTGGATGTTTTAGCTTCCGCAGATTCGAGTGTTTTAGAGCTCAATTTCTGATCAGGTTTTCTAGTGTCAATCAGGCACGGAAAACTATTGTTTTTTGAGCGAGCGTCAAACGAATAGTGAGCCACTTCACCAGGTATGGAAAAGTTTTCTGGATCAGTTCTATCGCTGACGGATGTATTTTCGATAATCAATTTTTGAATAGTTTCCTGCTTATGTTTCTTCAACTGTTGCAGGTCCCGTGCCTGTTTATGAATTTCTTGGTCAGCACAGTTGATCTGTTCGTAAAGTTCTGCGTTCCCTAATTGCAGCGTTGGCGTTGGCGTGGCTTGAGTAAAAAAGGAGTATAAGCCAGCCTCTTCAATATCATCAAAAAATGCAAAAAGCGAGTAGAAGTCTTTTTGAGAGATCGGATCAAATTTATGATCATGGCATCGACAGCATTCAAGAGTAAGTCCTAGAAATGCTGTGCCAAACGTCGTCACTCTATCGTTAACGTAACGGATTCGATATTCCTCAGAAACGGATCCTCCTTCATTCTCTTGCTGATGCAATCTATTAAATGCAGTTGCAAGAATCTGATCGTCGGTGGCATCTGGCAGAAGGTCTCCAGCCAGTTGCCAAAGTACGAAACGATCCCAAGACATGTTTTCGTTGAATGACGTAACGACCCAATCACGCCAAGGCCACATATTTGGTCGCGGAGTGTCTCGTTGAAATCCATAACTGTCTGAGTAACGAGCTATATCCAACCAGTCTGCTGCCATTCTTTCGCCATACCCAGGACTCTGAAGAAGACGATCAAGCAGTTGTTCGTAAGCATGTGGTGAGGAATCTTTCAGGAAAAATTCAAGCTCAGCCGTGCTTGGTGGAAGCCCAGTAAGGTCAAAACTCGTGCGTCGTATGAGTGTGGAACGGTCTGCCTTTGGTTGAAGTTGGAGTCCACGATCATGAAGTCGACGAGTAAGCAATCCATCAATCGGGTGAAGTTCTGAGGAATACGTTTTTGGTACTTTGGCAGGAATGAATGCCCAGTGAGGTTCATAGATAGCTCCGCGAGCAATCCACGCTTTAAGAAGATCGATATCATCTGATGAAAGTTTGCCGAGTTTGGCTGATGGCGGTGGCATAACAAGATCAGGGTCGTCAGAACTCGTGCGAGCAATAACTTCACTTTTCTCAACTTCATTGGGAACAATCGCGTGCAGACCACTGTCAAGAAGTGCGGTTGCGCTATCAGCAAGGTCAAGTCTAAGGCCTGCTTCACGATTTGCTTCATCCGGTCCATGGCAGGCAAAGCAATGCTCGGAAAGAATCGGTCGGATATGGTGATTGAATGTAATTACATTTTGTTTGGACGATTCGTTTTGTGCGTGTAGATGTTCTAGCTGAATGGTAAAAAATATAAAAGTTAAGACTGCGATCACCAATCGAAAAAAAATAGTGGAAGAGTCTCTGTCCCAAATATATTTTTGGTGCAAATTTCTTGATTGATGACTTGTCGGGAAGAAAAAATTGGGAACCATATTCGAATCCAAAAGGGATTACAATTTACTCGGTTCCCGCATCGCCGAAACATGGTCATAAAGGCCGTAGAGTCGCGGACTAAGAAAGTCGATCAGCGGGTTTTCTGTCAAAACAATCCAAAGGTGCTTGGATGGCCTGTTGTAACAGACACTCTTTAATTTTAATGCAATCCAAAGAAATGACAAGAAATTATTCAACGTACGTTTGAGGGTAAAAAGATTCACTGTTTTGGAATTCAATTTAGTAGTTTTAGACGAAAAAGCACATGTGTAATATGGAGAATGGTCTACAAGAGTTCGGGCCTTTTTTTCCATGAACTCCAAAAAGAGGAACCGGATGAACGTTTTGAAAATATTCAGTATGTCGTGGCGTTGGTGGTTATTGTGCGTTCTCCTGTGCACATTTTTTCAGTCTTACTTTGTATTTGGGCAAGGGGACGTACGCGAGACAGGAAAGTTTCAATCCTGGGATGTGAATAAAGACGGTGTTCTCACTCGAGAAGAAGTTCCTGCTGGTCCCCGTCGTATGTTCGAACGCATCGATATCAATGGTGATGGGAAAATTACCTTCAAAGAGCACCGCTCGGGTGGTCGTCAACCAGATAGAAATACCCCAACTGACCAAGACCCAACTGGCCTAGAAAAGAAACAGAATGCTCTTCGACGTACCATTCGTCAGGCATGGGTGCAGGAGCCCACAGGTGTCGAACGGGAGTATTTTGTTCGTTCCCCAAAAAACGATACTCATTCGTGCCCAATCACAATTCTTTTTCACGGAAACGGTGGTGCAGCAGAACCGATGATTCGTAATTGGGACAGAACGCTCACAGATCATATTCTTATTGCAGCACAAGGGTATGAACGTAGTTGGAATATCACAAAAGAGCGATCGAAGGCCCCAGATGTAGATTTTGTAGAGATGATATTAGAAGAGGTTCTGAAGCGTTACCCACAAGCAGATGAGTCCCAGATATCATTGATTGGATCATCAAATGGTGCTGGCATGGTGTATCGGCTGCTTATAGAAATGGATGACTCGATTCGCATCAAGAACGCGATTGCATTTGTTTCATCGTTAACTGAATCGCAATATCATGATAAACGATTTTGGAAACGAACTGATGAGGCAACAAGTCGTTATGATCTGGCGATTGAAATTCCTGAAAAGCGACGCATCATAACGATTCATGGTTCCGCAGATTCCGTTGTACCCTACTACGGAGGGCGAGGGCC
>JABHNP010000368.1 GCA_018694455.1 Planctomycetaceae bacterium
ACCCATTGAGGCCACCCTCTGCTGAGGCACCATTATCACCGACTATGTAGTAGATAAGGGTGTTGTCGAGAACCTGCAGCTTTTCAAGGGAATCTACAATGCGACCAATGTGGTGGTCTGTGTACTCAACAAAACCAGCATAGACTTCCATTTCACGTGCAAGGACTGGCCTGAAATCTTCGGGAATATCTTTCCAACGTGGCGCCTCTGAATTCTCTGCAGTGAGAACTGCATCTGACGGGATAACACCAAGTGATTTCTGTCGTGCGAAGATTTTTTCTCGTATCGCATCGTATCCACCATCAAACTGTCCAGCATATTTGTCAGCCCAGTCTTTTGGCACGTGGTGAGGAGCATGTGCCGCGCCTGGCGCAAAATACATGAAGAAAGGCTTTTCTGGGGCGAGCGACTTTTGCTGTCCAATCCACTTAATCGCCTTGGTAGCCATATCTTCCATGAAGTGATAACCCTGTTCGGGTGTCTTTTTGTTTTCGACCGGGGTCGTGCCCTCATACAAAGTTGGGTACCACTGGTTGGCTTCACCACCGATGAACCCATAAAAGTATTCAAATCCACCACCTCCAGTCGGCCATGCATCAAAAGGCCCAACAGGACTGGCCTGCCACACTGGTACTTCGTGGCATTTTCCGAACTGTGCAGTGCAGTAGCCATTAAGTTTCAATGTCATAGCAAGCGGGGACATTGAATTCGGTAACACAGATGAGTAGCCGGGGGCACCGGTTGCTAGTTCTGTAATGGCCGCCATGCCTGCAGAGTGATGGTTGCGTCCAGTCAAAAGTGCCTGCCGAGTTGGAGAGCACAGTGCCGTTGTATGAAACCGGTTGTATTTCAATCCGCCAGCAGACAATCGGTCGAGCGTTGGCATCTTACAAGGACCACCAAACGCACTCGACGCACCAAAGCCAACATCATCAAGCAAAACGATGAGTACATTTGGTGATCCTTCAGGAGGTCGAACCTGAGGGATGGCAGGAAACACAGCATCCGGGTCTTTTGCATCATAAACAACAAGCTCAGGCCGAGCAGTATTTGGCATTGGAAGCACGGTACGATCTGGTTTTGAGAAAGCAGCCGTATCTTTTGAATTTTCAGCTGCCTGCGTTTCAGCTGCCTGACCAAGGGCAACGGTCACAAACATGAACATACAGCTCATTACTCGTCCAAAAGTCACAGACCACGTCTTCAGTAAAGTATTCGCTAACCTGCGTTCCATTCAACGTCTCCTCATTGGGCTGATACGTAAATCACTTACGCAATTGTTTTCTGCGTGAAAATTCGATGTGTACGGAGAAAAAATACCCTATAAAAAAACGAGAGGGGGCACCATGCAAAATGCGCAAACGGTCTTTAAAGGCCATATTTCTAACATTCTGCTCACATAGCAGGCTACAAATTCTGTCGCGAGCGACCCGATGAGAAGACGGGCCCTGTCGGCTTTGGCGGCAACGTTGCCTGCCATTCCTCAAGTCGTTTCTTTAATTCAGAAACAACCTGAGGATACTGTTTGCCGCACTCAGTCGACTCCAGTTGATCTTCCGTGATGGCATACAACTCCACATAACTGAGATCTTCGTTTCCAATTAATTTCCATCGATCATCGACGACTGCGTACGATCCCCAATGGAATGGTCTATTTTTTGGAGCCGGCCAAGGTGATGTTGCTTTCCAGAATAGTGGCTTGTCTCGCGTAGGAATCGCATTCCCGGAGAAAGCTTCGACCTGACTCACACCATCTGGCGTGTACCCTGCCGGCATAGTTGCACCGGCCAATTCACAAAATGTTGGTACAAGGTCAACGGCTGAGAGAAGCGTCTGGTTGTCTACAACACCAGCAGGAATCTTGCCTGGCCAGCGCGCGATAAATGGAACGCAGACCCCGCCTTCGAAGAGTGCCGCCTTATAGCCCTTTCTGCCCCCCGTTACGCCTTTGGATGCTCCAATACCAAACCCTGCACCAGTTGCAGTATCGTAGGACAGTTTCAATTCTGTTGGACTCGATGCTCGTGCAGGTCCATTATCTGAACTAAAGATCACAAGTGTTTTTTCGGTGAGATCATTCTGATCCAGAACATCTAACAGGCGGCCAATCCGATCATCAGCGTGCGCAAGTGTAGCGGCGTAAATATTATCAGCTTCATTTTCGAGATCCCGAAACCACCAACGATACTTCGGAAGGACATGAAAAGGCGTATGCGGCTCATGCATCCAAAGATTAATGAAGAAGGGTTTCTGTTTTTTCGTAGCTTCAGCAATCAGTGAAATCGCATGATTCACATCATCATGAACTGGCATCTGCTCACCAGCACAGTTAAATGCTCCGTATTTGTCATAGCCGTACTCGCTCGGGAGTGGTGAATCGGGGATCATGTCATTCGCCAGATGCCATTTCCCGAAATGCCCTGTCATGTACCCCGCGTTCTGTAGCATTCGGGGCAACAATGGAGCCGCTGGATCAAGCCAGTCAGGCATGTTACGACGAGCGTTTTGATCCACCCAGGCGAAATGCCCATTAATGTTGTACCGAGCAGGAAAGTGCCCCGTCATAACCGCCGTACGGCTCGGCGAACAGACGCCACTAGCAACCGTGAACCGAAAAAAATCTGTCCCTTCACTCGCAAGACGATCAATATTTGGTGTCTTTACGTAAGAATGGCCATGGCAACTGAGATCACCCCATCCCCAGTCATCAGCAAAGATAAAAATAATGTTGGGCTGCTCTTCGGCATACACCGACTGGCACCAAAAGCCACCTAACAATGCCATACCAAGAAAATATATCCGCAAGCGATGACGCATCATGACACTGTGTTCCTTTTCTGCACCGAAGGCTATCGAATCTGTTTCCACTTACTCTATAAGCGTTATTGACTGGATCGTTTTGGCGGTGCTGCCTGTTACCAGCTCAATCTTCTGATTATTTACCGTATCAAGAACTGTTATCTCAAAGGTCGCTATCTTCGACCACTCAAGCTCTTTTCCGTCAGGCCCTTTGAAGTCTTCTCGTCGCAGAACTATTTCCTGTGGGCCTTGCCCCTCGACTATCTTCCCTGCCGAGAAGCTTCCAATATTATCCGGACGGCTCAAAAAACCACTATCCGTTCTCATCCTTACGTTGAGCTTTCTTCCCTGTGGATCGACGACAACAACCAGCTTTTTGGTGCCTCGACGATCAAGATGAGGACTTTGAAATTTATATGTCTTTATTGTTCGCTGGTCTCGTGACGACCAATTGACAAAGCCATTTTTAAAATCATCGACTGGCTCCTGGGAGTCAGCGAGGTCAAGAAGTCGTTCAAGATTCACTTCCGATGGTAGAAAAGACTGCTCTAAAGAATTCAAGGTAAATGTTGTGGTCTCACCTCGCTCGAGTGGCTGAACATGCCCAAGTTTGTATCGACAAAGCGCAAACACATACAGCGGCAGATCCTCATGAACGGGGATATCGACTGACCATACCAGCCCCTCACGCCGAGCCTCAGCACGCTCCCAGAAACGGGTGCGTGAATTGGGGTCGTAACTGAAGTAAATTTCAGTCGCCGCAAGTCGATCTTGATTCTCTGGTGTGACACAAAATAAGGCTGTTCCATTAGACGCCGAGAAGGTTGATGGTGGCGTCACAGGAATATGCTGGTCAATACCTTTGAGGTATTGGTCGAACCAGAGATTAAGCATCGCCCATTGTTCGGGGCCGGGCCCATGGTTTTGATGCAGATTTGTACTCACTCGCCACTTTGAATGCGGCACAAGGGACATCGACCGATAGATCCGATCGAACACGGAATGAAAATCATTCGTTGAACTTATAAAGCACACCGGACAGCGAACAAACGGCCAGTACGCACTGGCGTCAATGGTTGCCTTATAAAGTTCAAGGCTCTGGAAGTGAGCCCGAATTGAACTGCCTTCAATACCACCTGGGAAATCAACGTATTTAAATCCTGTTCCTCCAACAAATGGAACAACCGCTTTCAAGCGTGTATCAATAGCCGTCAAGGCTGTAATCATGCCTCCCATCGAAAACCCTGATAGACCAATCTTATCAGCGTTGACTTCTGGCTGCTGCTCAAGAAAAGTAATGCCACGTCGTGCGGCAACTGATAGTAGAAACCAGTTTGAGTTTCGCGGACTTGGCACCGAATCTATCGTGTATTCATCAGGCTGGAGACTCCGCTTCCAGCCCTTCCGAAGAGCCTTGCTGTAAAACCCGGGGCCTTGTGTTGGGTCAACGTTGCCCCAATCTGTGTTGATCTCAATTCCGTCCTCAAGTGGACGCCCCAGCCAATTAATATCAATGGAGGCGTAGCCTTGTCGAGCAAAGTATTCTCCACGATGACGGTCTGCCCGCTGGCCACCGCCGTGTGCCCACACGAATGCCGGTAAACCGGTTTTTCCAGTCGGAAAGCAATAGTACGCTGCTATCCGTGATTGCGCACCTTTAAACGTACCTACAGTGAAAATCACATACCGCGTCACAACACCATCGGCTATCCATTCTTGAACGACCTCAACATCAAGTGGCTCATTCCTCGGATCGTAGTCTTCCCAGAGGGCAACCGCTGTCTTCGGCACCTTCGCTGCTGTATACGGCTCAAATGTATCACCTGCATACACCGGCATACTGGGCACGCTCATCGCGCACAGAGCACACGCCATCAGTCGAGCCTGTAATGACAGAGGCTTCATTGCACAGCGCCACATCTTTGGTCCCTCAAACATTCCTTAGATCCTCCCTCGACTTGTATTAATAGCCTCGTATTCGTAGCTAAGTATTTCTTGAAGTCAAACTCATACACCATTGCACGCACACAAAGACTCGGTTCAACGGCATTAGCAGTTTCACAATTCACTTTCATTGCATCAGAAATTCGACCAAAGCATCACACTGTTGTCTATCGAGTATTTGCGTGATGTCGACCGTCTGTCTTGATTTCTGATACCTCTGGATAACAGCCGCTTGCAGTTCCAGAACGGCTAGAACTTTCCCCTTGGGGCCATCAAGCGCAGGCGAACCGAGCAATAGTTTGCATCAGTCACGGACGATTTTCGACAGGAAAGTGAAACGTACTCACAACGTCTCCTTCCACCGTACGATGATGCATGGTTAGTCCGCTTGTTTTTCCTTTCGATTCTAGGTGCCCTGAAAGAAACCCTCCAGCGACACGCAGAAACCGATGCGAAGGCCGCTCATCGCCTTTTTTCCATCCAAACTGGTGCTTTTCACTACCCGGACCACACCCAAACTCCCAGAGGCCTGTCTCTGCATCTACTGATGCATATTGCCAGTGCCGGTCACCACACAGCACAATGACACCATCAACAGATGAAAACTTTTGCCGTAACTGCTCGCCTTCATGTGCAAAAATAGTATTGGCGTGATTGTCTTTTTTTCCACTTCGATCAGGACCAACGATTGGCGTTGGGCTAAAGACGAGTTTGAACGCTGCACTCGATGCATCGAGTGTCTTAAAAAGCCACCCTTTTTGCTCGACTCCTAGAATCGTTTTCTCGGGACCATCCGCCATGGTATTTGGACTACGAAAATCACGGCCCTCAAGAAACCAGACCTGCAGGTCTTTTCCCCACTGAACAGTCTGGTACCGAGGTGTCCGCAGCGGAAACTGTTCCTCGTTAAACAGACGCACACCTTCTTCAAAAGTAACTGCTCCGTATCGCTGCCCCGGCCAACAATCATTCTTGAGCGTGTCGTGGTCATCTTTCAGAAAATACGTTGTATGGTTCTGATAAAAAGCCCGGTTATCTGGCAATGCAAAGATTCGTCCCCACTTAAACCGCATCAACTCAACTGTAAGCGCCCATGGTTCTGGCTTGTCGTAATACTCAATATCTCCAGCGTGAACGAGAAACGAAGGATTGATTTTTTCAAGCGATGGATACATCTTATGTCCTTGCAGCCCATTGTCCGTACGAATGAAATCGTGGCACGTGGTCATGCAAAACGACAGACTTTCCCGAAGCTTCTTGGCAGGTGCTGTCTCAAAGCCACCACGCAGCACTGCCGTTGTCTCTTGACCACCGGGCGATCGCACCTCGAGCACCGTTGCGTACCTAGTGCCCGGGGCTAAATCACTTAGATGCCACTGTGCTGTAAAGTCTCCAGCCGCGGTTGTTTTCCTCCACTGGGTAGTTTGCTTTTTTGCCGCCCGCCGCTTTTCAGGAAAATACGTCAGGCGAACTTCGCCAGGAGCGCCAGGGCACGCCCCTATCATGTCGTCAAGCGAGGCTTCCGCGGGCAACTGCGCCGCTAGAAACTGTGCAGGATCAGCAGCCTCTTCCAACTGCTTCAGCTGCTTCCCTGAAATTGACTGAAACTTCTTGCCACCAGAATTCATTTCAGGGAATCGTGTTGTGCGAGTCCAGATTCCAATTGAATTCTGGTCAGCCCAACTATTTCGCATTCCATCACCAAGAAACGGCCCAGCCCGTCTTACTGGTGTTTGACTCTTTTGTGGGAGCATCGTGAATCGAAAATTTCGATACGATACTTTGCCACCATGATCAGTGAGCATGATGCGACTTTTTGTCGAAGACTGCCCAAAGTCTTTGAAGCCTGCGAACTTACTCAGTGCAATTGTGCGTTCCCACTCCGGCCCCTCGGTGGTTATTGATGACACCAAAGAACCATTAAGATAGTGCTCAACTGTTGATCCATTGGCAACAATTCTTGCTGCATTCCACTCCCCTGGTGGATGTACTGTCTTATCTAACGCGGCAGTTGCCAGATCATAAATTGCACCTGTTGTATGCAGTGCATCTGTGTTTGGCTTTTCATCATAAATCTGATACTCAATCCCCCAGTAGCCGGCACCCTGATACGCCTTGTTCCAATACGGTGCGCCGTGCTTGCGAACGCGATATTTCACACCACTGTTTACTTTCGTCGCAATCTTCCAATCAAAAGACAGCTCGAAGTCAGAAGCAATTGGCTTGCTCATGATGCTCTGCCCACCAGGACGCGAGAGAGTAACTTCACCATCATGAAATTCCCAGCCAGTTATTTGACCGGACGGATTTAACGATTTCCAGAACGAAGGATCTGCCCAAGTGGCTGGATCATCCAACTGAATGTCCTCCGCAGAGCACAAACCCACACCAACAAGAAACAGTATGGAGACTGAAATACACAGACTCATTCGACTGATCACATCCTGAATAAAACTCATCAAAACCCTCCCACATTTACAATGCCCACATGCGCGTATCCGGCTCTTCATACAGCCTGCCAGTATTGAACTCATATTCTTTGCACCATTCCCTTTGGACATTTCTTTATTTCACACTGACTTGTCCATGATGTGCTCACTGGAGTGCTGGAGATACACCACCAGTACCGATCTCCCAGCCCCATCCCTTCAAGACCTTCCCACCACCCTTGTAATTTGCACTTGGCTTGAGAGGCGGCAGTGAGTTCACAAATTCGTCGTACTGTGTGACCATATTCTTGACTACGTCTGCATAGGTACCGGCGACGTCTCGCTCTTCTTTTGGGTCTTGCACGATATCATAAAGCGTCCACTCGCCTTCTGCTTTGATCAGTCTCCACTGTTTCCAACGGACTGCATAGATATTGCGGCGTGGCGCGTCCGTTGGATCAGCATTATGCCAAAACAGGTATTCGTGCGCATCGCCTTGCGCATCGCCCACAAAAAACGGAAGCAGGTTTTTACCATCACACTTCTTCGGCAAGGCGATCCCAGCAGCCGCGGCAGCGGTGGCGTAAAAATCGATGGTACCCATGAGGCCGGCATACACTTCTCCGTCAGACACCTTTTGCGGCCACTGGATAACGGTGGGAGTATGAACCCAGCCTTCTTTTTGCGTGTGCTTTCCTTTCCCTCCTCGATACGGCTCCGACGTACCACCTTCTTCGATATTGGCACCATTGTCACCCGTCAGCATGACGAGCGTGTTGTTCTCAATGCCATGATTGCGTAACGCAGCGAGCAGCTTGCCAACAGCATCATCAACTGCAACGACAGCACCTTCGTAGGCGGTACCTTGCCCGCCCGGAATACGATCTCTGTACCGCTGCGGTGTTTCCTTCACTTTCGAGTGAACGGCAAACGGCGAAAAATATAAAAAGAAGGGATGTTCTGCATTGCGATCGACAAACTCAACCATCGAATCACCGTTGAGATCTGTGAGATAGGCATTGCTTCCATCTTCCGCTTCCCGAATGTACTGCGATCCTGGTGGATCTTTAGCCACCTCCATGAAACCACGGTGATGTGGCCCCTGCCCTTCACTGCCAATATCCCACTTTCCAATCTGCCCGGTCACATATCCGGCATCTCTCATCAACTCCGCCAATGTTGGATGATCTGTTGGTATCGGAAGCCCTCTGGCCATACCTGATTTTCCAAACCGCTGCGCATACATGCCAGTCATAAGGGCACACCGACTTGGTGAGCATGGCGGATTGGTAATGTATGACATAGTGCATCGAACACCGTGCGACCCGAGACTGTCGATGTTGGGCGTCGGTATTCTTGTGTTTCCAAAACATCCAAGGTCACCATACCCAAGATCATCAATAAACAGGATGACAACATTCGGCTTCCGCGGGGCTTCTTTGGCGAGCACGCCCTCCCACTGAAAAGCACTGCAGCACAGTATGAGACTCAATACAAAAGTTTGAACACGCATTCTTAGCTGTCCTCATATGAGTGATACAACTCACAACCGGCTATCATGTTGACCTGATGGTCACCCTACTACAGTGTCGACTCTGACTTACAATGTTCAGACTCAATGCCCCTTACGCCGGCTCATTTCTGTACATCCCCTGGATCACTGCCAGCCATAAACTCAAAATCAGACTGTTTTCCAAAACGGCCAGAAACCTCACCTGCCATCACTGGTGCACCTTCAACAGGAAGCATCCGCATGGGCTGACCGACAGACAGATCAAGCCTCGACAGATCGACCCAGAAAACATTGGGGGTATCTGTAAGTTCAAAGTAGTACACGCCTCGCTTCTGATCAGCGACGATCCGCCATAGCGTTGCCGCCACGTTTGGCTGCCCAGCATGCTCTGCACCAATCGGCACTGACACATTCCGAACAATCGAGAACACGGTGGCAATCTGCTTTCTCTCACCAGGCGTCTGTAAAGCTTCAGTGAGGTAGTAACTCGCCCTTACAAAGCGATCAGCAGGCCGCTCTGTTCCGGGCAACATGATGTTCCCACCCACCTCCTGCCAATAGCCATTGAGTGCCAACTGCTGATCATACGGTGGATCGTTTGTCATCACGCTGTACTGCTTCCCGTGATGAATCACCAACTTGCCATCGAGATATTCAAAAATCGCAGAGTCGCCGGTCGCATCAGAAATCGAAACGTGTGCTGTCCCAGCATGACCGCCAGGCATGATCAGTGCACCAAGCTGAAACGGTTCATCTTTGAGTACTGTTACTGCTTCGTCGACTGTTGCGAAGGTGTCGAGCACATACTGGGCCCAGGCTCCAATTGAGAGGGCAGGCCGAGCACCGTCAAACTTTGGATAAACACTACTTGAAAGATAGAGGACATTCACCACAAGCCCTTTTTCATTCATGCCATCAGCCACAAGCTTGTCGTAGCAGGTAGCGGCTACACTGCCATATTTAGACGTCCACTTGAGCGAACGAGCACCAGCATTTCCGTCTCGCTCAAGACCGGCAGGGAAAGCCCACAAATTGACTTCCAACGACTGTGCCCAGTCCATTGTTCGCCCAACGACAACCGCACCATCAGGACCCCGATAAACAACTCTGGAACAAGGAATCGCCGGTGTCGCAACAACACACAGAATGATCCCTAGCAGATAGCAGTAGGACGTAGGCCGCCCCTTAGAGCACTCGGAACTTAAAAACATTCTGTTGACTCCACGTATTATTTGATTAGCTCGTTCCCGACCAGACATAATACCTTATGATCTGAAACGTTGAACTCTGCCCTCCCTTTCACGCATCTCGCTCTATTCATTCATACAAGCAACCTTTTTCATGCCTGCTTTAAAACCAACACTCATATTGTTTTTGGCTGCTTTTTTTCTCTCGCAGTACTCTTTTGTCACCCATGCTGGTGATTGGCCGCAGATCCTGGGTCCCAATCGTACCGGCATCGCTGATCCTGACGAAAAGCTTGCCTCCCAATGGCCAGAGACCGGCCCACGAGAAGTCTGGCGTCGCCCTGTTGGAAGCGGATACGCCGGTATCGCTGTAGTCGATGGTGTTGCTTTCGTTTTTCACCGTATTGACGATCGCGAGATCACCGAAGCACTGGATGCCAAAACAGGCACAGTGATTTGGAAAACCGAACACCCGACTCGTTTTCGTCCACAAGTAGGAGGTGGTGACGGACCTCTTTGTACGCCAACTGTCTCACAAGACAAACTGCTTACGTTTGGAGCACAAGGCATGCTGACATGCCTTGATACACGCACAGGAAACCAACTCTGGCAACATCGAACGCACCAAGAATTTGATGCGAGTGAAGGATACTTTGGTTCCGGCTCGAGCCCACTTGTGACTGGCAACCACGTACTCGTCAACATTGGTGGTCGCAACGGTACCGGCGTCGTTGGCTTTGACCTTCAAACAGGCAAGCCTGCATGGAAAACAAATGATGAACCAGCAAGCTATGCAGCGCCGTCCTTAGTACAACTCAACGACAAGCAATACGCAGTCGTCATCACGCGGTACCAGTGCCTTCTCATTGATCCAGCAAATGGATCTATCGGATGGTCCTTTGCTTTCGGCATGCGAGGTCCGACGGTCAACGCTGCAACTCCGATCACATGGAAAACCATGGACAACCAATACCATCTATTTGTAACGGCGTCGTACGGCATTGGATCAGTCTGTGCTTCATTTACTTCTACAGAGGTCAGCACTGAATGGAACGGTACAGGCAGCATTGCCAGCCAATACTGCACGCCCATCCTGCAGGATGGGCACCTGTACTGCATTGACGGTCGTGACGATGGACCACCTGGAGCAATGACATGCGTTGATATCCTCAGTGGAAAAGCCCTATGGCGTGAAGAAAACTTTGGATACGGAAGCCTGCTGGCAGCAGATGGCAAAATGATTGCTGTCAAAACAAATGGAACCATCACGCTTCTCGATGTATCACCTCAAGGCATGAAAATCTTGGGACAAAGCCAACCACTTCCAGGAATTATCCGCGCGTTTCCGTCCCTCTCCGATGGAAAGCTCTTCCTGCGAGATGACAGCACGCTTGTCTGCCTTAATGTAAGTCCTTAGCTGCGCTTTCGTGAAAGCATGAATTCATTGCCTTCGGTATCAGCACACATTGCGAGATGGGGCACTTCTCCATTTTCTTCACGTGGTTCGTGGATCAGAATACCACCTGCCGCAGTCACTTCGGCCGCTCCAGCAACAACATCTGCAATTTGAAAGCTAAGACCAGTCCACGTACGCTTTCCTTCACCGCCACTGTGAATGCCAACAGTGGCTCCGCAGATGTCGAGATCTGTAACCGCTGGATTCTGCCGTGTAATGCGTGCCCCAAAGAGTGTTTCATAGAACCGGACAGCGCGATCAACATCAGCAGCCCAGATCAGATACTTAACCCGTTCGACAATCATTATCTTTCTCCTTGGCGTCCACAGTACAAAACTTCGTCCAGCAATCGATTATCTTAAATTACCATAGCCCAATCCACCACAACGAATACCTACCAGAATACCCGGCCCGCGGCCGACACCCATAACACGAACACACTGTAAACACAGTTTTCCGAATATTGTAATGACTGCCTGATAGGCTCCACTTTTTGAACCCTATAGGACACGGGAATGAAATCACTGACCAAGCATCTCTTTTTTGAAATCTCTACAAGAATGGGCTTCGAGAACATTACGTCAACCGTCGAGGAGCTGGTAACGGAGTCTGGTGTCAAAGAAGGTCTTTGCCTTGTGAACGCGATGCACATCACGGCGAGTGTCTTTATCAATGACGACGAGACTGGGCTGCACGCTGATTATAAAAAGTGGCTAGAAAAACTCGCACCCTTTGACGCCAGCCCAAAGGTCTACAACCATAACCGAACTGGTGAAGACAACGCGGACGCTCACATGAAGCGGCAGATCATGGGGCGCGAAGTCGTTGTCGCAATCACCAATGGTGCACTTGACTTTGGCCCTTGGGAACAAATCTTCTATGGCGAATTCGACGGTCGCAGACGAAAACGTGTGCTCGTAAAAATTATTGGTGAATAGCAACCACGTTTTGCAAATACTTACGACACAACATTCTGTGGTGTGTCATTGAGAAAACTTTGAATGTTCTCAGATGTGGCTTCAATAAGCCGCTGACGAGCAGCCCGACTCGCCCATGCTATGTGTGGAGTGATCAAACAGTTCTTTGCAGTCAAAAGTGGATTCGTTACGGGTGGTGGTTCAACTGAAAGAACATCGAGCCCTGCCCCCGCAATCTGCTCACTGTTCAAGGCGTCAGCAAGATCGTGTTCATGAACAACACCACCCCGTGCCGTGTTGATGAGATATGCACTTGGCTTCATGACAGCAAGCCGTGACGCGTCAACAAGCTTCTCTGTTTCTGGCGTGAGCGGGCAATGCAACGAAATAACGTCACTTTCTCGAAAGATTGTGGAGATGTCTGTAAACGTTGTATCGTCATCACTGACACCTTTCCGTCGACGAACCGCAAGTACATTCATCCCGAGGGCCCGGCCAACAGCGGCAACTGCCTGACCAATAGCGCCGTACCCTATAAGCCCAAGCGTTCGGCCATCGAGCTCAACCAATTCACCTCGCCAGAAACAGAAATCTGGACACGAAGACCAGTGTCCAGCTCTGACCTCCGCAGCATGAAGAGCCGTCTGATTTGTAAGTTCCAGTAAGAGTGCAAAAACGGCTTGCGCGACATTCGGCGTACTGTATCCAGGAACATTGCAGACAGTGACCCCGCGAGCACGGGCAGCATCGAGATCAACCACATTTACGCCGGTGGCAAGCACTGAAATTAGTTTTAAGTCGGGCAGTTCGGAAAGCGTTTCTGCCGTGAGTTGTGTTTTGTTCGTGAGGACAACCTCAGCACCTGCCGCTCGCTGCTGTATCTCATCAGTAGCGGTACGATCAAATACCTGAAAACTGCCATGCTTGGCAATGGAATCCCACGAACAGTCACCAGGATTTGTCGTATACCCATCAAGGACAACACTCTTCATCGTAATATATTCTCTCTTAAGGGGACGTGAAGAAATACGTAAACCGATATTACGATGCTGCAGGTTTCCGATATCGATTCGCAGAAATAACCTCACCGATCTGACCAAGAGGTACTATTGCATCTGTAAGACCGGCATCAACAACTGCTTTCGGCATGCCATACACCGTACACCCCTGACGGTCTTGTGCAATCACGGCACCGCCGGCTGCCTTCACACGACGACACCCCTCTAGCCCGTCTGAACCCATGCCAGTAAGAACTGCTGTCACAACCTTTTCACCATACACAGGAACAAGTGACTCGAGCAGGCAGTCAAGAGAGGGCCGACAGCCCTGCCGCGGTGGATCTTCCGTAAGCCGACAGAAGACATCCTCACCTTTTTTCATCACTGTGAGATGAAATCGTCCCGGGGCGAGGTATGCAGTTCCAGCTTCAATGGGCATGCCCGTCGATGCAAGCTTCACTGGAAAGTCAACAATTTCATTCAACCGGCTAGCCAACGATGCTGTAAAAGCAGACGGCATGTGCTGCACGATAAATAACGGCACATCGAATGCTGCCGGTAGAGATCGTAGTACCGTCCGCAATGCCTGCGGGCCACCCGTCGACGCTCCGATCACGATAACATCTTGCATCTTCATTACAGAAACAGGATGTTTCCTGAAACTTCTTGTTTCAGAAACACGATGACCTGCAGGACTCGCAGAACGGTTTTGAAGAATTGCATTCACATGTTCCTCCAGAGACTTTGCGATACTCTGCACTTCTGCTTGTGCATCAACTCCAGCAGGCTTCAAAATGCAGTCAACAGCCCCATTTAATAGTGCATCTACTGTGGCCGGGGCACCTTCGGCTGTCACACTACTGACCATCAGCACAGTTGCATCAACAGACCGGCGAGTGAGTTCCCGCAATACACCAAGCCCGTCGAGCCTCGGCATCTGCACGTCAAGTGTTACAAGGTCGGGCGATAATCGCTCAATTTTCTCAAGCGCTTCAACACCATCAACGGCAACATCAATAACCTCAACACCCTCAAGATCGGCAAAAGCTCGTACAAGCATCTGCCGATAGAGAGCCGAATCATCGACTACCAAAACACGTAAAGGACTTTTTTCTTTCACCAACGCACCCACCAACTGACACACCTACTGACTCAACAGAACAACAACTATTCAGACCCACCGTGTGACAACCACCACCCCAGAAAACTACCAGAAAGCAAACTCCTCAGGTCCGTTCACAACGACTATAACGGAC
>JABHNP010000141.1 GCA_018694455.1 Planctomycetaceae bacterium
ACCACGAATAAAAAAGAGGTCGTTCCCTTCTACGCACTCAACATGCCCACCAGGGATCTCTCCAAGGCGAATTTTTGGACCTGCTAAGTCAACAAGGACCCCAATCGGGCGGCCAACCTTTTCAGAAACCTGACGGATCATTGCGAGCGTTTCTGTATGCTTACCTACCGAGCCATGGGCCATATTAAGACGAAAAACATCGACACCTCCTTCAACCAGTTCTCGAATTCCCGCTTCTCCGCTGCTTGCAGGCCCAAGTGTGGCAACAATCTTTGTTCGCACCGGAGCCACACGTGGTGACGCGTCAGCCTCGTGCAAGCCTAAATTACTGATAGTACCTTTCACAGAATTCTTTCATGGTCCGAGAAGTCGAGTACGCTTTCACAACAAATACCGTGAGCTAGCATAGCTTACGTGGTACGTTCATCAGAGTCATACGCTTCCTTTCCACATTTGTATAAAACATTACCCGATGGCAGACCACAACTCCGATCGTTGTACAAAAGACGACCTCTCGCCAGGGTACTGGTACCAACAACGCTGTCTAATAGCTGGCGGCACTAATGGATTTGGTCTCATTCTAGCCAAAACACTTTGTCGATACGGCGCCACTGTGATGCTCATCGGTCGCTCGGCTGATGGAGTCCGCAACGCAATCGCATTGTGTGAAACTGAAGCCCGCACAGCTAATAATTCGACCCAGCAAGTTCATGGACTCACTGCTGATCTCAATCAACCAGGCGAGGGAGAACGTGTTGTAGCTCATTGCCTTCAAAAACTTGGTGGCTGTGACTCATTTTTCTTTTGCATTGGTCAGTCGAGCAGATCTGCAATACTGAATCTTCCTCCGAACGAAATACGCAGATCCATTGAAGCAAATCTGATGACAGCGGTTGAAGTTACTCAAGCTGTTGCTGAAACTGTGTGCCGTGCTCGCGGTCATCTTGTTTTTATAAGCAGTCTTGCTGGGAAGTTTGTGACGCCAGCAATGGGCAATTATGCAATTGGCAAGTCCTCACTTGCAGCTTTCGTCGAGGCAGTACGCTTAGAGGCTGAACTCCTTGGCGGACACGTCCTTCTTGTATCTCCTGGGCCGATAGCTCGCAACATCCAAAAAGAGCCGAACTGTTCTTTCAACCGTTACGATAGCGAAGTTGTAAAGCACGGCCTGCGGGATATCGCGAAACAACCCGGTGGTGGTGCGTCGCTACGACTCCTGAACGCAACAAGGCTTGCTCAAGAGGTCCTTCTCGCCTGCCGAAAACGGGCCCCGGAACTTGTCCGACCAAAAAAAGCGATGCTTCTCGCTGGATTTATCGCGTGGTTTCCTTCATGGGGTCGAAAAATACTGCATCGATATACGTCTAATGCGTACCAATCTACCGACGAGAAAAGGCTTTTATCATGAGTGTTCGAGATGGCCAATCAGATATCAGATATACGCTGCGGATTTATCCGTAATATCAGAAGAGAAGCTCCTTGCACTGACATTTACTACGACGGACTGCTTTCCCCAGATCCTGCAGCGTCCTTAAGGGCACTCCGAATCGCAGTGAGACGTTTTTGGTCTTCGACTTTTGCTCCGTCGAAATCAACGACATGAAACGCATCAACGATCTGATCGAGATACGTGCTGATTTTCGCTGAACGAACGGAAAACTGATGCTCATAGAGCGTCTTTGAGAGTGCCAGAAGAAGACCATCCGAATCCTCAGCAAACACCTCGATAATCGTCGCATCGACCGATGAGTCATTGTCAACCTGCACACGCGGCGGCAACACGGCAGCTGCTTGCATTTCAGACGCTAGAGGATTCCACCTTCGCCCTATCGAAGGAACCTCATTTTCAAGACACGATTCAACAGCCTGTGTAATCTCATACAAACGACTTTCCGGAGCCGGACCGACAAAGTCTCTGTCAACAACACGAAAATAGTCGATCAGATATTCGTCATCAAGCGTATGAATGTCAGCTGAAAGCACCTCAAGCCGTTGGCTTGCCAAGCCAGCGGCGATTCGATGAAAAACGCCCGAAACCTTTGATGCTCGAAGCCCAACTGTAACCGATATTGTGGATGTTTCAGATTGCCACTGTACAGCGATGTACTGTCCACCTCTTGGAAGCTCCGTCAACCGAGTTAAATCACCAACAACATGCTCTGGTTCAGACGACCGGATGTACCCACGGGGTAGGCCCGCTGCCAGCCGTGCAAGCGGCTCGTCTTTATCGACATGTGCCACGAGACTACAGATTTCAGCACGCTTTAGATCAGCCCCACGGTCATTCGCATTAGGGTCAAGAAACTGAAGGGTACGATTGTAAAGATCACTAAGAAGCTCTGCTTTCCATTGATTCCAGACACCCGGCCCGACAGCTGCGATATCCGCCATTGTCAGAACAGTCAGCAGCCTTAACACTTCTGGTGATCCAACTTCACGTGCAAACGCCAACACTAGTGAATCGTCATCAACATTTCGGCGGAAAGCAAGCTCCGCCATAAGCAGATGTCGCAATACAAGAAATTCAAGTATTTCTGATTCTGCTTCGTCGAGTTGAAATAAGTCAGCAACATCACGAGCAATCTCGGCACCTACCTCACTATGATCACCCTCATACCCTTTCCCAAGGTCATGGATCAGCAGGGCGAGTAGCAAAAGTCGCCGCCGTCGCCGAACCTGCCCCCACACATCACCGAGCCATCCCTCATCAACATCGAGTTCATTCGCTTTCTCAACTGCTAAAAGGCAATGTTCATCCACTGTATATTTATGGAAATTATTGAACTGCAAAAGCCCTCGAGCATGCGCAAAAGCCGGCATGAGTTGCTCAAGGAGCCGTAGTTCATGAAGCCTTCGAAGCGCTGGACCAATCGGAGAAACCGCAGAGAAAAGCTCCAAAAACCGTTGCCTTGCCTCGTCTGTAACCGGTGGGGATTTTTTTGCGATGATCTGCCGGAGGGCCGTCCAATTTGTTGGTTCTATCGGCACTTCATAGAGCATTGACAGTTCAATAAAACGAACAATTCGATCCATATCGGACGCTACAACACCAAGAGAACTAGGAAGCACCGCCACAGCCATCGGACCAACAACAAAACAAGAATCTACTCTGTTCCCAAATAAGCCCGTCGTCCAACTGCGTAGGCGTCGACCACCTTCTGCTTGTTGCATCAAACCTCGTGTCACCTGCTCCACTTCACGGGTATAACCAAAATAAACCTGCATAAAGTGTTCAACACCAAGCATCCCACCATCCGGATTGAATTGACGCTTTTCTGCAATGCGAACCTGTTCTTCACGCGTGAGCTCATCAATGCCTCGGCCAGCTTGAATATGGAGCTCGACACGAAGGTTCCGGAGGAAACCCATGGCGAGACCAAGCATCTCGAAATCTGTATCCGACACGCCCCGGCTCACTCCCTCTCGAAGTCCACCCGCA
>JABHNP010000227.1 GCA_018694455.1 Planctomycetaceae bacterium
AGCACACCGTGAACATGATCCGGCACAAAGTGCCATCGATTGTCATCGCTTTCGAGCGACACGGTATATTCGACCGGACGACTTGTCGGATTTGAAAATACTGCAGAGAATCTGCTCACGCTCGACTTCTTCTGTTCGGCTGTTGCTACCTGTATCCCTCCTTTAAAAGCTACCGGAAGCCGTGCTAATTGAACGGTCTCCTCCTGAAGGCTGGCGGTAATTTCCCGGACGTCCATCGCCTCACCTACGGGAAATGCAGCCATGGCCACCTGTCCTTTTCGAACTGTAACGAGGTGATATTGATGAAGGTACCCGGACTCCGGAACAAGACTATTTTGACCACCTCCCACGGTAGCAAGAGAAATATATTCAATTCCATCATTCGGATCACTCCGCATGTGATGAATATGACCAGCAAATACTGCTGTTACATTTCCAGCATCTACAAGAAGAGGATGGACTCGTTTTTTCCAGTCATCACCATACTTGCCCCCAATCCATCGAGGATGGTGGAGAAATATAAATTGGTGATTGCAATCCTTCCCTCGCGCAAGAGCTTGTTTCAAAAAAGAAAGCTGCTCTTCACTAATTTTTTGAAGATGCGGTTTCGAAAAACTTTTTTCACCCGTTTCTTTGTCACCTTCATCTGAATAAATCACGGTAAAAGCGCATTGCTTGTGCTGAAACGAATACCACAATGGACCAAAATGCATTTCATAGTTCTCTTGATGCTGAAACTTTGGCATCTCCGGATCATCCAGTGGTCTCCAATACACATCATGGTTTCCTGCAACAGGAAACCATGGACATAGCAGACTGTTCATAATTGCCTTGAACTCGCGCATCTGCACGAGCCATTCATCTGTGCGGTTATATCCATTGACTAAATCACCTACCGTCATAACCAGATCCGGCTCGATGAGATTGACGTCCCGAACAGCATCCGCCAATACGTCCACGCCTTCTGGTTGACCTCCGGTTCGGTCTCCAAATACGGCAAAAGTGAAGGCCTCTTCTTCAGAAGGAATTGGTAACACGATCTCACTTGAACGCGTTGTAAAAAATCGTTGCGTATTTGGCTGTACCGTCGGATGAGGAACTCCATGACGATGCAAATGCCGTCTATGAGACAGATTAGGGGTTTCTCCTGTTTCTCGAACATTGTCTTTCCCGGAGGAAGGACTAACAGCTGTCCCCTGACGAACACCCAGCAAAAAGAACATGCCAACGCAAGCAATAGTCGCCAGTACACGGACTTCTATTCGTAGAACACCACACTGCAAGATTCTTGTAGCCACTTAATTCCCCCGTCTCCAAAGATAAAAAAGAATTGATTGTTTTCAGACATCACACAACATAACTGCCTCCCGCAGACCCGCAAATGCATCCCGCGTCGGGATAAATTCCTGGCCAACATATCCCTCGTATCCAATCGCTAGTAGTTTCTTCATTATAGGTGGATAATTAATTTCCTGAGACTCATCGAGCTCGCCTCGCCCTGGGCATCCAGCCGTATGCACATGACCGATAACGTCTTTGCATTCCTCTATCCGACGGATAATATCACCGTTCATAATTTGGACATGATAAATATCAAAAAGTAATTTCACACGGCCAGAGCCTACTCGACGAAGCATCGCGGCTACAGCATCAACGTCATCACCCTGATAGCCCGGGTGCCCTTTCATTGGATGGGAATCATCTCGGGTGTTCAGATGTTCGAGACAAATTGTCACATTCTGCTTTTCTGCATGGCCGGCTATTTTTTTTAACCCAACAACACAGTTATCAAAGGCTTCTTCATCAGTCATAGCACCACTACTTGAGTCTTCAGCATTTCGCCATTTAAACCCGGTGAAAGCAATGACTGCTGGAATATGAGCTGCCGCACAGGCGTCGATCATCTTGGTCGTCCGAGTGATGACTTCCTCCTGGTATTTCAAATTATTAAACCCTTTGACATATGGCGCACCAGGCATGCCATTAGGAGCTATTGCACAGGTAAGCCCATGCTTTTTGAGGATTGGCCAGTTTGTCGGCTGGGTCAGCTCAATAGAAACACAGCCAAGTTCATTCGCGACCTGACACTGCTTTTCAATATCCCACTTGTCACCCATCGAGCTAAAGCACCAAGAAACAATTGACTGCTTAATATGCCCCTTGCTGGCGACAGACGAGGCCCTCCCCCTCGTAGAAGCTGTTGCGATCGCTGCTCCAGCAGCCGTTACAAAAAGACCTCGACGATTGATCAGTTGTGATTTGTGTTTCATAGCATGTTGCCTCCTCTCTGAATTAGACCAGAATGCGATATGTTTCGCTTCAATAAAGAACTTTTAAGCCTTGATATTGTGCTTTGTGTACCTTTCAAAAACAATGAGTTCTTGATTCTAGTTTTGTGTAATAAAATATTTTTTGATCGGAAATTCATGTCTCAGCTTAAACGCATTCTTATTACTGGTGGTGCGGGGTTCCTTGGTAGTTATCTCTGCGAGCGGCTTGTTGAGAGTGGTCATGATGTCATTTGTGTTGACAACTTTTTCACCAGTCAAAAAACGAATGTTGCCCACCTGCTCGAACTTCCAAATTTTGAACTACTACGACACGACATCATCCATCCATTTTGGCTTGAGGTTGATGAGATTTATAACCTTGCCTGCCCTGCAGCGCCGGGTCATTATCAATACAATCCAATAAAAACCATGAAAACTTCTGTGTCTGGTGCGATGAACGTTCTTGGCATGGCAAAACGATGCCGAGCAAAGGTACTTCAGGCTTCTACAAGTGAAATATACGGAGACCCAGAAGTTCACCCGCAGCCTGAGAATTATCGAGGATCGGTAAACCCCATAGGGATCAGAGCCTGCTATGACGAAGGGAAGCGAGCCGCAGAAACTTTATTTATGGACTATCACCGCGCGCACGGCGTAAACATTCGGCTTGTACGCATCTTCAACACGTATGGACCAAGAATGCATCCGTATGATGGCCGTGTGGTGTCAAACTTTATTCGGCAAGCTCTTACGAATGTGGATATCACGATTTATGGGGATGGTTCACAAACACGTAGTTTCTGCTACCGAGATGATCTTATTGACGGACTGATAGCGATGATGAATAGCTCAGATGATTTTGTCGGGCCTGTGAACCTTGGGAACCCTCACGAATTCACAATACTCCAACTCGCAGAACTAATTATAAAACTTATAAAGTCAAAATCCAAAATCATAAAAAAACCGCTTCCAGAAGATGACCCTGTACGAAGACAACCAGATATTACACTCGCGAAGCAAAAACTTTTTTGGGAACCGAACGTTTCCATAGAGGAAGGTCTCACAAAAACAATTGACTGGTTCCGGTCGATCAACTTCGATGAATTTCGTGCACCCACACCGAACCATGGGTAACCGTAGGTTTAACACGACACACCTACTTAATCTTCATATTATTTCCAGCACATGAAATTACAAAAGCGTGCGATTTGCATCTGTAAATCCAAAAAAGAGTTCACCCACGATTTTCTTGTAAATTTCTCTTTCTCTGTCTATTTCTTCGACGAAATGCACCTATTTTGCCCTTCGCTCCACCCAAATAATTCGCTATCGTCCTGCTTCAAGTGAGCGTCAGTACTCTTCGTACTGTCACTCGCTCAAATGAGTCCCTGCACCCTGAGGATCTGCTTGATCATGGAACGCACGCAGTTGTCGGCAATTGTTCTCGACTTACTCGAAAAAGAAACCGGCGAAACTTACGACGCTCTCGAAGATTCAACAACCCTGAATGAGGGTCTTGGCCTGGACTCACTTGATATGGCAGGCCTCATCCTGCATATCGAAAGCCACTTTGGCATTCAAATCGAGACTGAACTCCTCGAAAACATTAAGACCGTTGGACAGATACTCGACACGCTGGAAGAAAAAATCGCTGTCAAGGAAGGAAGAAAAGCCGCCTAAAAAGCCTGGCGGTGTCATTCGCAGCGTACCTGTCGAGTTGCTCATCACAACTCCTCTTCGTTTGCACGTATTGGTATGAACCACTCACCGTCTCTACCAGCTGACTTCTCTGCTCTTTGTCAAATTGATTCATGCGCAACAGTATGTGCTCATCTATCTGAAATTCAGGCATTAGCCCGTGAGAAGCATGCCTATGGGTCACACTCCCTACCGACCCGATTCCTTCGACATGCAGACGAGCAAACAGTCATTGGCGTGCGGTCCATTCTCGAAGCAATGGCTACGGACACACTGGAAAATTCAGATATCAGCAACGATGCTGTCATTGCAGCTACATGCTTAGCCGGTCAGCCAGCTGCAGCACGAACGATGATCGGCCTTAGAGATAAAGGACCGGTTGCAGTAACTCCTCATATTGTTCCACAATGCTCACTGCACTCAGTTGCTTCAGCGGCAAGCGTGGGCTTCGGCATGCATGGTCCCAACTTTGGTGTTGGTGGTGGAATACACGCTGTCTCTGAAGGCTTGTTGCTCGCGGTCACTCTTGCCCCAATGCTGGCGATCACTTCACCGTCGGCTCGTATCTGGCTCATTTGTACGGGCTGGGATCAACAACCATCTCTTGAGCCAAACGGCGAAGTCAACAACGACCCCCTTTGCCGGGGCCTAACTCTTCTACTAAAGCCCACTCCGTCGCATTCCTTTGACAACACACGTCCGCAAATACGAATTATCTCTCAGCAGGATTCCTATTCCCGTGGTCACTGCCCAGCAGACACCCCGCTCAAAGAACTTTATGAACGATTAGAAAATCGTACCCGCACAACTGTGGCTATCACCAACAGTTGCGTAATAGAAATTACACCACCGAAACTCTCACCAAAAGTTTACAAATCAAATGAAACGGTGTTCCGAAAGGAGGCTCCCTAATGGTTTCAAAATCTTCGCAGATTGTCATTACTGGAATAGGTGCCACAACCCCACTCGGCAATTCATTCGATGCTATTGGAGATGCTCTGCAAGCGGGCCGTTCTGGTATTGATTGGTGTGATATCGGAACTTTTTCACGTCAGCAGCAGCATGTTGTTGCTCAAGTTCAATCAGTAAATTTGACAATGGAGAATGCCGTCGTCTCTCCGTCGTGGCGCATCGACAAATCTTCTCGACTGGAACAGTTCGCAATAGTTCCAGCAGCCCATGCCCTTGCAGATGCTGGTATTCAACCAAGTTCTTGCACTTTCGAACAGAAAAACCGTATTGGATTCATTGCAGGCATCGGAGCAGAACAACTCAAAGATTGGGAACGCGACTTTCTTGATGGTGGCCATGATGTTTTTCATGCAAAGCGTCAGCCGTCCCTCGTCCATCGGGCCGCTCAAATACTTGATATACATGGCCCAGCAGCAACAGTTGCAGCTGCCTGTGCCTCCAGTGGCTATGCGATTGCACTTGGTAAAACATGGCTTGAGACTGGACTCATAGATGCCTGCGTCGTTGGTGGGTGTGATGTCCTTAGCCCAACAGCTCTTGCTGCATTCCATAACCTTCGAGCATTGTCGAGACGAGATGACAATCCTGAAAAAGCCTCTCGGCCATTTGATCAGGATCGTGATGGCTTTGTGATGGGGGAGGGAGGTGTTTTCTTCGTACTCGAACGATCTGACTCAGCACTTAGCCGTCAATCCAAAATCTATGGAGTATTAGCCGGAGTCGGAATGTCGAGTGATGCTACACACATGGTGACACCATGCAGTGATCCCGTTCAAGCGTCTCGTGCAATTACTGAAGCACTTGCTGATGCACGTCTTTCTCCAGCAGATGTGGACTACATTAATGCTCACGCCGCAAGTACTCCGGTTGGTGATGCTGCCGAAGCAGGAGCTATCCGCGATGCCTTTGGTGCTGCGGCCATGAAAATACCGACAAGTTCCACAAAAAGCATGTCTGGTCATCTTATCAGCGGTGCAGCGGCTTTCGAGGCACTTGCATGCCTTGTGGCAATACAGCGAAATATTATTCCTCCAACTATCAACCTCGACACCCCCGATGAAGACTGTCTGCTTCGGCACGTTCCTCATCATTCAATCTCTTTACCGGTTCGCGTTACCGCAAGCAATTCGTTTGGTTTTGGTGGTTCGAACCTTTGTCTCATTCTCAAAGAAGCTGCTTAACAACTTCCTTTTTCGATTACCCTTTGGAGTTTCACTGTGCCTCATTCATCACCATCTCTTCCCTCGCTTACGCTTCCTGAAATTGGCTCCAGTACCGACAAGACACTCGAAACCCTTGTGGCTCATTGGCACGACGTTGAACCACATCATTCGGAAACCGAACTTGCCGGAAAAGTCTGTGACCTTCACCAATTTAATTTTCTCTTATGGCATGAAGAAGATATTGCGAGATCTCCCGACGTCAGCGATACAAAAATAGCCGCTGTCAAGCGGGCGATTGATAAGTACAACCAGGCTCGTAATGATGCTATTGAAAAAGTTGATGACTGGCTCATTCAGGACCTTGCAAATCGCGGCATCGCGGCTGAAGACGATGCACCAGCAGCGACAGAAACACCTGGTGCTGCAATAGATCGGCTATCGATTCTTGAGCTTCGACGCTACCACATGCGTGAACAACTCGAACGAGACGATGCCTCACAAGAACACCGTGAGAAAGTTGCTCAGAAAATGGTCATACTTGATCAGCAGAGAGATCATCTCACCACTGCCCTTGACCGACTGCTTCAAGAAATATTTTCTGGGAAACGTCCTTTGCGAGTCTTCCGGCAAATGAAGATGTATAACGATCCGGCAATGAATCCATATCTCTACAAATCCGCCTCAAATCCAGTTACATGATCAAGAGAACAGGGTCGTCTGCGTAAAGAAATGCGTATTACACATTCGGCCTTATGAATGATTCAACCTGAGATCATAGAAGAATGTCGTGCACAACATCTCCGTGAACATCGGTGAGACGATAATCTCTACCTTGATGACGGAACGTGAGTTTTGTGTGATCGAATCCGAGAAGTTGAAGTATTGTGGCGTTGAGGTCATGCACGTGAACAGGATCATTCGTAATTGAAAACCCTAATTCATCTGTTGCACCATAGATCGTTCCAGGCTTCGTACCACCACCAGCAAGCCACATCGTAAAAGCATTCTTATGATGATCACGACCCGGTTCCCGTTTTTTTGCAGTGGGTGTGTCTACATTTCCTTGGGCCAGTGGCGTGCGGCCAAACTCACCTCCCCAGACCACAAGGGTTTCATCAAGTAAACCTCGTCTTCTCAAATCGGCTACAAGCGCAGCCATACCCTGATCAACATCACGGCATTTAGCAGGCAATCTAATTTTGAGATTCCCATGATGATCCCAGTCGGAATCAAAAAGCTGCACAAAGCGAACTCCACGTTCGATGAGCCGGCGGGCAAGGAGACAGTTGGCTGCAAATGACGGCTTCCCTGGTTCCACGCCATAAAGTTCCAACGTCTCAACAGTCTCAGTCGACAAATCAGTAAGATCTGGAACGCTTGCCTGCATTCGAAATGCCATTTCATACTGGCTGATTCGTGTCGCAATTTCTGGGTCTTCAGTTTCGGCAAGACGTAGAGAATTGAGACCGTTGACGGTATCAAGCAATCGCCGCCCATCTTCACGAGATCGACCGGCTGGATTGCTGAGGTAAAGCACCGGGTCACCACTGGAACGAAAACGAACACCCTGATGAATGCTTGGCAAAAAACCGTTTGACCACAGCTGTGAACCAGCACCACCGGCAGGACCAGAGAGCAATACAACATATGCTGGAAGATTCTCGTTTTCACTTCCTAAACCATACGTTGTCCAAGCACCAAGGGAAGGCCGTCCACCGCGCCCGAAGCCACTATGCATGAACATCTGGGCCGGAGCATGGTTGATTTCATCAGTGTGCAGACTGCGTACAACACACAATTCATCTGCCACACCCCCGAGGCAGGGAAGGTGTTCAACGACATCAAGCCCAACATTACCTTGCTTGGAGAATTGAAATGGTGAACCTGCAAGAACTTTTTTATCACCGATAAATGCCAACTTTAAACCATCAAGAAATGCTTCCGGACAGTTTTCACCATGTCGCTTTGAAAGGACGGGCTTTGGATCAAGCATATCAATCTGGGATGGTGCCCCCACCATATGGAGATGGATCACCGACTTCGCGCGAGGGCTGAAGTGAGAAGCATGCCC
>JABHNP010000272.1 GCA_018694455.1 Planctomycetaceae bacterium
CTTTGGAAAGAAGATTGGTCTTCAACGACTCCCGGCATGCAAAGCAAGCTGTTTGTATGGGTTGATGGAAAACGCGTTGCTGAAAGCAATGATCTGAATAGTCCCCTGCAAGTATCCCTATAGTAATCGATCATCCATATTCACTTCCTCAAGCTCTAGACTTATGCCCATTCTGAAATTCTCCAAGCTCTTCTTTTCGGTAGCCCTCTTTTTTGTCATGTGCTGCGTCGGTCACCCATCGGCCACCACGCAACTCATGGCGAGTGAACGGCCAGCATTCACAGATTATTGCAGCCGTCTTGAACACGATATCCAAGGTCGTAAGCACGGTTTTCTTGCAGGCAACGTGACTTACTACGTTGGTGGATTTCACGCGAGTTGGAGGACCATTGAGGATGAAACCATAGGCCTGACGCATCCCTTCTATCATGATCTTCGCGCTCGTGGTGCCGCGCGTGTGCAAAGTGAGATCACGGGTACAGAGAATACAGGTGCTGGCAATGATTATATGAGCTGGGAATTTTACAAAGATACACGTGTACTGTATGGAAGTGTCATTGTGGATGGAAAGACCTATGAGACGCCCAAGCCACGCATCATGCGATGGCGACCAGATCAAGTTATTTGTGAATACGACCTTGATGGCATCACAATTCGAGAGCAGAAGTTTATCGGAAGTAACGATGCGGCGGCTTCAATCATCACTGCGTCAAAGCCAGTCACCCTTCAATTCACTGGCCAGAGTTTGTTTACGCGGAATAGCGTCTCATCGCAGGCTACCGCCAGACTTGATGATTCAAAACGATCGATTCTGATTACTGAGGCTGGCGCAACAAAATCTCGTCCAGACCCTGGTGGCCCCGAACGCATTGGCCCATCTGTGTATTCAGGCATGACGACTGTCCTGAGTGCCTCAACGGAACTCGCAACAAGCCTTGTTCTTGAGAAAGATGCCAAGGGAGTCATGCACTATACATTTTCAATTCCGTGTGATTCCAAAGGCGCTGTTGTCTCTTGGGCAATGCACGATGATGAAGCCACAGCAATACAGGCCGGCCATGACATGATTGATGATCATGCGGATGCCCTTGCTGAGAAAACAACGTCTATGAACCAGCTCCTGAATGATGAAATCCCTTGGTTTCGCTGTCCTGACGAAAAGTTTGTCGATATCTATTACTATCTTTGGTCTCTCTATTTGATGTATTCAATTGATGTAGGCAGCGGGTGGGAGATGGAGAACCACACGCAGACAGCTGTGAATAATTTCCTTGGTCTGCATCGTTATGATGCGATGTTCCAAATAAAAGTTGGGGCGTGGGCTGCTGACAAGGCTCGGTACGGCTACGGAAATGTCCTGACATGGAAGCATCTCACCGAGAATGATCTATTTCGTGAACTGCCCAATGGTATTCGTATGCTTTCTGACAACAAGGGGACCTCCTGGCATAGTGGCGCCTACGGTGGAGAAATGTCTGAGCACGTCCTTGGTGCATGGCAGATTTATGAGCACACGGGTGATGTTGAGTTTCTACGAGCCAGTTACGAAAATCATTTTGAAAAACTTTTTCGTAAGAGACTCACGAATTTTGCAATGAATGAATTCGAAGTGGCTGAAACACTTGCTCGCATGGCCAGTGTTCTTGGGAAAGAAGCAGATGTGCGTCACTGGCAGTCACTGGTACGTACTGATCCTGAGCATGTTCGACTCATGTTTGATCAGCGATGGGAGATGAACGGTATAGAAAAGTATTTCGCAGGTCCAAAGAGTGGATTGATTGGGACAAACTCGTTTTGGGCAATGCGTTCACCGTACTTCCCGAAAGAATATGCTGAAGAAATGGTGCAGCACTGGGCAGTTGATCGCAAGAAAGGTTTTTTCGGTGAGTTTTTTCCGCTTGCGATGTCGAAACAATCTATGCAGGAGTTCGACACGAAAGTGGATGATTCCTTTGGGTATACGCCAGACACTGCCTATTTCATGCTCGACGGAATGTTTTGCCAAGGGCTTTCCGTTGCACCAGAACTGACACTCAACCACATTGGCAATTACAACTGGCACGACGAATGGAATATTCCTGTTGCACCAGAGGCGTACCGCCGTGACCGCACGCTTTTTGGGGACCAGTATTCAAACTTCAATGCTGGGAAAATTCTGTTGTATCTCGAAGGATTAGGTGGGCTCAAGTATTCCATCCCTGAGAATAAATTGCTTGTGCGCCCAGCCCTGCCAGACGACTGGGAATGGATGGAAATCCGACTGCCACTCAAGGGTGAATGGACCACGATTCGCTATGAGAAAGATACAGTAGACGTCTCGGGGTCGCCATTATCCTGGGAGCAAATTTCAAGGGATACTTCGAACTGATTGAACGTAATGCTTTGCAAAGTTGGTTTGGCCTGCACGGCATGTAAATCGCTTTGGCATTCGCTCTATTGAGGAAAAGAATCTTATGACTTTAAATCGCATCAAGCTCAAGTGTGCTTGTCTGGTTATGACCTTCTAGAACCAAAGGTCCGAATTTCGATCCAGATTGAGTTTTTCAAGATTCTCTTTAAAGTGCTTTATTTTTGCCGTGCTTTCTTTCAGCTTTTTGCTGAGTTCAAGACGGTCTTCTTGTGACAA
>JABHNP010000210.1 GCA_018694455.1 Planctomycetaceae bacterium
AAACCCCTGTTCTCATTTGTCATAAGCGGCAAAGTACAGACCTAGCCTAGGCGAACAGTAACTGTTTTATCTTCGAGATAAGCATCCAAGCCACGCTGCCCGAGTTCACGACCAAATCCTGACTGCTTAAAGCCACCAAAGGGTGCCGCCGCATCAAAAACGTCATAACAGTTCACCCAAACCGTTCCGGCACGCAATCGTTCAGCCAAGATATGGGCTTTGCTTACATCCCGAGTCCACACTGCAGCAGCTAGACCGTATGTCGTTGCATTTGCACGACGCACTAATTCATCCATGTCGGAAAATCGAAGAACGGATAATACAGGCCCAAAAATCTCATCTTGGGCAATAGCCATTTCATCTCGCACTTCCGTAAATACTGTTGGCTCAACAAAGTACCCTCGGTCACCGACTCGCTGCCCGCCAGTTGCGCAAAACGCCCCTTCACTTTTCCCTTTGTCTATATAGCTCATGATTTTTTCAAACTGATCTCGATCGACCTGTGGCCCTTGGTCGGTAGTGGGATCAAAAGGATCACCTACTCGCCGCTTCCTTGACAGGTCTACTACCTTCTCAACAAACGAGTCATGAATCGAGTCTTCGACAAAGAGACGTGAACCAGCACAACAGCATTGGCCCTGATTAAGATGAATACCAATGTGAGCACCTTCTGCAGCAGATTCTAAATCAGCATCTGCAAAAACAATATTCGGACTCTTACCACCAAGCTCAAGTGTTAGCCGCTTCATCGTATCCGCCGACTGACGCATGATGTGCTGAGCAGTCTCACCAGAGCCTGTAAATGCAATCTTATCCACACCAGGATGTTGAACGATTGCAGCACCGGCGGTTGGCCCGAATCCTGGCACAACATTAATCACTCCATCAGGGATACCGGCTTTTTGTGCAAGATAAGCCAGACGAAGGCAGGTTAATGGAGTTTGTTCGGCCGGCTTCATGACAACTGTACAGCCAGTTGCCAACGCCGGCCCCCACTTCCAAGCCGCCATAAGAATTGGAAAGTTCCATGGGATAATTTGCCCAGCAACACCAACTGGTTCTCGTCGTGTGTAGCATAGAAAATCACCACTCACTGGAATTGTACTACCGTGAATTTTATCTGCCCAGCCAGCGTAGTAACGGATGCACTCAATCGCTAGCGGGATATCAACAGAACGAGCATCTCTGACTGGCTTTCCATTGTCGAGAGACTCGATCGCGGCGAGTTCATCAATTTCAGCCTCAATGAGATCACCGAAACGATGCATAATCTTCCCCCGTTCGCGAGCATCCATACAGGGCCACGGCCCTTCGTCGAAAGCGCGACGAGCAGCGAGAACAGCGAGTTCAACATCAGCCGCATCACCCTCCGCAACCCGTGCAATCACTTCCTCATTTGATGGGTTTATTGTGCAGAACGTCTTTCCAGACTGGGCTGAAACCCACTGCCCATCGATGAATAATTGAGTCTGTCGAATAAGCACATCTAATCCTGACTCGGGCATCTTGAGCCTCCTTTTTTGGGAATTACTGCAACGGCATTACGCCTCAATTTGCAATGATACGGTTGCCGGTTGTATCGTACCCGCGCTATGATAGAAGAGACATCGGAATCCTTACTTGCCAGCGTGGCAATAATTCCCAAAACCGTGTGGAGAAATGCTGGAATGAATACCGTGGCACAAAAGTCACGCGATTAATCAGCTTCACCGTAAATATCTAGGAGTTTTCAATGGCGTTTTTGAAACTGTCTCGAAGCATCATCGTTGGAATAGCAACTCTTGTTTTAGTTGCCTCAGCAAGTTTCTCTTTGGCCGATATCGTAAGTGGCCCACAACCAGGAGATAGCGTCGGGGCATTTACCGTAACCAAGGCCGCTGGTAATCCGAGTGATGGCGTAGAGAATGGGAAAAGCCTTTGCTACCGATGCCGCATGGGCAATAAACCCGTTGTCATGATTTTTGCCCGAACCGCAGACAAACCACTTGCAAAACTTATCAACGAACTTGAGGGCGAAATTGAAGAGCATGAAGATGCTCAACTAAGTAGCTTTGTAAACATGATTGGTGCAGATAACGATAGTCTAAAAACAGCAGCCACGAAGTTTGTCGAAGATAACAACATCCAAAGAGTGGCATTTGTTGTTCCCGAAGACTCCAAGAATGGTCCTGATGATTTCAAGATTTCTCCTGAAGCGGATATGACAATTGTTTGCTACAAGAGTGGGAAAGTTGTAACTAGTCATGCATTGAAAAAAGGTGAACTCGATGATGGAAAGATAAGCGCCATCGTCGAATCAGCCTGCAACCTAGTGAAATAAGTAGTTCCAAAAGACCCTACAGACACCCACAGTAGTCACAGCCACAACCGGCTCGAGCTTACGAAAAAAAGCCCGAGCCGGTTTTTTTTGAGTGAGATCGCTTTTCTACTGAAATCTTTATGCATTCACGGATGCACCAATGAAAAGATGGGGTATAGTGGTGTTCTCATTGATGAATTTCTGTCAGCGACAAGAAGTTCCCAAAGGGCGGCGTAGCTCAGTTGGTTAGAGCACAGGCTTCATAAGCCTGGTGTCGCCGGTTCAAGTCCGGCCGCCGCTATTTGCTGTCGTGCAAAAAACAAGGTATCTCATCTGCAACCGCACCCCGCTCTACCTCAACATGTTTTCATTTCGTCTCGAATTGCTTGTTTTTTCAGATTCTTTGAAGTACCTGGCGACCGTTTCATTGCCTTCCGTGCTATCTGAAATTAGCCTTGTAACAACAAGCAGTATCATAACGACATAATAAAGACTGACGAAACTTCGTGCAAAGCAGTCATTTCATGAGATTCTTTCATCAGACAAATAAATCCCATGATACCGCCGCGTCTCTTCGTTACCCTGCCCACAAACGACTTGGTGGCGTTGAACTTCTTGAGAATCGCCTGGTACTTGCTGTCGGCACGGGCTCTCTCGACCGCCCACCATTGGAACAAACTGATTCAATTTATATAGAAAATTTACAGATCGGTCCGTCGCCGATAGTAATGAGCAAGTCTGAGATAATTGGAGGCGAAACGAATAGCTTTACTATTACAGCAGTTGCAAACGGTGTCGTAGAAAAATGGATACCTTCTACAAATAGCTGGGTAAATGTCTCAACACCTGTCAGTACTTCGAATACGAGCGAACTTCTCAAGCTACTCAACCTTCGCCTGATTCAGCAAGGAGACAGCATCCGGTGGAAGCCCGATGAATCAACAAGCTTGCCGAACTTCCAAAACGCATTCGCGATCATTGGCTGGGATGACGGCCTCCCACAAAACCCACCATCAAGCGAAGCACCATCAGTGGTGCAAGATCTTCGATTCGGTCAGTCAGAGGGACCGAACTCACTGACCGTCGCTTGGAACGCACCTGAATCAGTTGGAAACTCAACGCATTACACAGTCACAATAGATAACGGAGCAACGAGCACAACCTATGTCACAACATCAACGAGTAAACAGTTTTCAGATTTAGAGACCGGTGTCACCTACACGTTCTGGGTCTGGGCCACAGATGAACACGGGACGGGACCCACATCAACCATTTCATCGGCTCCTTCAAAGGACCAGACCCCTTCTTTTAGCACCGTATCTCCATGGTCTCATGACTACACCCTATCGTTTGCTGAGTACGAAATGGGAGCAGCAGACATCCCAACACTGCAATCTTTCGCAAGTGCTCTCCACAATGACCAATGGGTTCTGTTAGCCGGTCGCACAAATGGACTTCACGGATTTACTGGTGATGGAATTGAAAATTTTCCACCGAAGTACCAAAATACTGATGTTTGGGTGATTGATCCCGGTACGAAAGAAAGTTGGAGCCGGTCACTAGAAGACCCGAGTAGCGGTCTGAATCAAAGTATAATTGCCAGCCTTTCAGCAACTAATACCCAATCGTATCAGGATGGCAACACCCTGTTTATTGTTGGGGGTTATGTGTTCGATTGGACGACTTATCAGTTCACGACCTACAACGCGTTGTCGGCTCTTGATCTTCCTTCACTCATAAACTGGGTGAAGGGTACAGACTCATCACTAGCGTCAAATGCCATTCTCCAAACAACCGGTGAGGCCTCGACTGATGAATCTTACTACGGTGGTTTTTTTGCAGTAACCGGCGGCGGACTCGAGAGAGTCTCACAACAGGATGACCGCTACCAACTTATCTTTGGTCAGAATTTTGAGGGCGGCTACACTCCTGGAAGTAATGGTGTCTACACATCACAGATCCGTAGTTTTGACATCACGTATGACATGACATCAGGCACGTTGGCATACGACAACGAGACTGTGAGTCCATTTGGTGGAGACCCCTCTTCGTTTAGACGTCGAGACTTGAACGTCTTCCCAATCCTTTCACCAGATGGTCAAGGTGGTATCGCAGAAAGTACCGTAGCACTCGCCGGTGTTTTTTATAATGGAGAGGGTGTCTGGACAGTACCTGTTGAAATAGGGCCTGATGGCATTCCTACAACGAATAATCCAACTACTGATCCAGACGCCTTTAAGCAGGCCATGAATCAGTATGAATCCGGCAAAATTGGACTTTTCTCAAATAGTTCTGGAGAAATGACTGAAGTCCTTCTTGGTGGCATTTCAGCCAATACATTCGATCCGAATTCAAATCAGTTGAGTTACGATGACAACTACGGCTTCAACAGACAAATCACAGCTGTGTTGAGGGATGCATCTGGCAATTATCAGCAACAGTACCTCACCGATTTCCCAGACATTTATGATGGCGACGATAATCTTCTTTATTTTGGTGCAAACGCACGCTTCTTTCCTGCTCCCGGAATAAGCGTTTTTTCTGATGACATAATTAACCTCGACGCGTTAACAACTGAAACTGTCCTTGGTTATATGTTTGGTGGTATTGCAGCAGATCAGCCAAACTTTGGGACTACCGTTGCCTCGTCATTCATCTTTGAAGTGAGCTTCATTCCTCCGAATTTATAAGAATACATTCGAAGTGATCGACTGAGCATAATCGTGATAAATGCGAGCAAAAATTTTCAGGAATACGCTTACGCAACTCCATCAGTTTTTTAAAAATAGTCACGGAAATCCAATGAAGGTTTTTTTATTTTCTTTATTACTCATCGTTTCCCCTTACATAACATGTGCTTCTGAATTAAATGCTAATTGTCAGGCCGTGCTTGCATTAAGAGATCTTTCAGTAGTACCACCAGTTTCAGATGATTCATTTTCAACGTCTACACCTGGCACAATTAGACCCTTTTTTTTTGATGGACTTGCCTACAAAGGAAAGGCGACACGTGTATTTGCTTGGCTAGGAATCCCAAAAGAGATTGGTTCTCACAAAAAAATACCGGGTATTATTCTGATCCATGGGGGTGGTGGTACAGCATTTAAGGAATGGGTCGAACGCTGGAATGACCAAGGGTTCGCTGCACTGAGTATCGCAGTCGAGGGACAGATTGATAAGAGAGACACGAACGCCAAGCAAGGAACAATACCTACCGGCTGGAAACAGCATGCCTTCTCTGGGCCATATCGCACGGGGATATACGGCGATTCAGACAAACCCCTTCGAGACCAATGGATGTATCATGCCGTAGCCGACACAATTTTGGCCCATTCACTTCTCCGTTCACACCCAAATGTGAATCCTGAAAACATTGGGGTTATGGGCATCTCCTGGGGGGGCGTCATTACGTCAACGGTTGTAGGTATCGACACACGATTTGCTTTTGGCATACCGACCTATGGCTGTGGCTGTTTGGCCAATGCCGGAAATCAGTACGGGAACGCTCTGGGTAACAACATGGTATATCGAGAGATCTGGGACCCAATCCACTATCTCCCACGAGCTACTATGCCACTTCTGTGGCAGTCCTGGCCGGAAGACAAGCACTTCCCTCTCGACTGCCAGGCATTGTCATACAAGAGACCACCTGGACCAAGGCTTATTTCCTTACGACCTGGTATGGGCCATGGACATGCTCCCCCATGGAATCATGCTGATTCCTATGCATTCGCCAAGTCAGTCATTGAAACGGGCAGGCCATGGTGCAAGCAAACAGAAGTCACAACAAAAAACGGTACGGCAAAGGCCTCATTTAACTCATCCAAACCTTTCGAGACGGCCGTCCTTGTATCAACCTGCAACTTAGGTGTAACCGGATCACGACATTGGGTTGAATCACCTGCATCACTGAGATACGACAATGGACTCTGGACTGCAACGGCGCCCCTACCAAAGGACACAACTGCCTGGTTCCTAAACTGCAAAGTTGGTGACCTTATTGCGAGCACGGACTTCCAGCAAATCACACCAAAAGGGAATCTCCTCAAAGTGACTCCTCCACCGCCAGACATTAATCAACGGCTATCTAATTGATTCGACAGAAACGATAATGATCACATTTCAAGCTTAAAAAATATCTCACGTTCCATAGAGCTATTTTACATCGCCACGATCAGGACCATATCTCCAGCCTCAATAAAAAGAGTTCACGCATTTGATAGCAAAACATTTCTGTGACACTGGCAAGAATGCTTCTTTTGCAACCGGAGAGGGCGGAATGATTTTTATCCGACAATACGAAGATTTGGGATTAGGCAGTAACGACGCAGTGTCTCAACACGAGTGAAGTGTTTGCCACAACTAATTCATGAAAGAATTTCCCTTACCGCCTTGTCTCATTACGAACAGATTCAAACAAGAAGACCCTGTAATCAAATAACTTTGCAATACAGCGTGCATTTTTACATCAAAATTTTGACCTCATGGCAAGTTGAAAACTAAAAATGATAGTCACCGCATTCTCAATTAAAGGCTACGACAAGACGTTTCTTGAGGCGGCAACTTCAAAGGCACATGTGAAAGGCATTCAGTGGCGATGGCACGAAGAACCTCTCCGCGCTGAAACATCCAGACTGGCAAGCGGCTCAGATGCAGTCTGTTGCTTTGTCAACGATTCCCTTGACAGTTCATGCATTGAAGCCCTCGCAGACCTTGGCGTGAAACTTATCTGCTTGCGTTGCGCCGGATATAACCACGTCGATTTACGAGCATCGAAAAAACGCAACCTCCTTGTCGTCAGGGTACCGAAATACTCACCGCATGCGGTAGCTGAACATACGGTCGGCCTGATGCTTATGCTTAACAGGCACCTCCACAAAGCTTACAATCGTATACGTGAGGGGAACTTTTCACTTCATGGACTCATGGGATTTGATCTGTACAAGCAAACCGTTGGCCTTATTGGCACTGGTCAGATTGGTGCATGTGTAGCCAAAATTTTACTTGGTTTCGGCTGCCGAGTCATTGCTCATGACATAACTGAAAATGCATCTCTGGTCGATGAAGGCGTCACATACACAACTCTTTCAGGCGTACTCAAGCAGAGTAAAATTATTTCACTTCACTGCCCACTTTCAGACGCAACACACCACCTTATAAATTCAGCTTCTGTCTCTGAAATGCAAAACGGGGTGATGCTCATTAACACGAGCCGCGGCGCTCTCATTGACACCAAGGCTATTATCGATGGGCTTAAACAAGGAACCGTTGGCAGCCTAGGACTCGATGTTTATGAAGAAGAAGCTGGACTCTTTTTTGAGGATAAAAGTAGCTCTATCATTCAAGACGACACCTTCATGAGACTTCTCACCTTCCCAAATGTTGTTGTCACAGGACATCAGGCGTACTTCACGCGCGAGGCGATGGAAGCTATTGCATCCCAGACTGTTCGTAATCTTTGTAATTTTTTGGAACAAAAGCCTCTCGAAGCTCTTGTGCAGATCAGGTAGAACATTGGGATCGAATTGATTGCTAAAGAATGTTTCTTTTTCAAGAATTTGCCTAAGGGGACCGATCGCATGAATCACAATTCTACATTTCTCAAGTCTATCATTGAGAATCGAGCTGTAAGACAAACGGTGTTACGAACAGTGTCTGCTGCAATAATGCTGACTGCATGCTTTTTCACGAACAACAGTTTTTGTGCAGACTCCTCGCATCCAAATATCGTACTCATTTTTACTGACGACATGGGATGGGGCGACCTCCCCGGATTCACGACGACATCCGGCATCAAAACCCCAAACATTGATCGCCTGATTGAAGAAGGAACAAAGTTTAACGACTTTTATGTTGCGCAAGCAGTGTGCACTGCCTCGCGTGCGGCACTTATGACAGGATGCTACGCCAATCGTGTTGGGCTTGAAGGGGCATTGAACCACACAAGCACGACAGGCATTTCGCCAGAGGAAGAACTTCTCCCAGAACTTCTCGTGAAGGCGGGATATGCAACTGGCATGTTTGGCAAGTGGCACCTTGGCTTACCTCCATTTTTTGCACCTTCAAAAAATGGTTTTCAGGAATGGCTTGGTATTCCCTATTCAAATGACAACACAAAATATCATCCGGTACTGTCAGACTCCATGCCACCACTCCCACTCTACGATGGCAACACTGTCATTGAGAAAGATCCTGATCAGCGATTGTTTACAAAACGACTTACTGATCGCTCCGTGAATTTCATCAAGAAAAACAAGGACCAGCCTTTCTTCTTATATGTACCTCACATCATGCCCCATGTACCGATTTTTGCCTCAGACCGATTTCGAGGAAAATCAGCCCGGGGGCTATACGGAGATGTTATTGAAGAAATCGACTGGTCCGTTGGCGAAATCGTGAAAGCGGTAGATCAGCACAACCTCACAAACAATACACTAATTATTTTCACAAACGATAATGGCCCATTCTTAAGTTACGGCACACATGCGGGTCAGTCTGGTGTACTTCGAGGCGGCAAGTTGACAACATTTGAAGGTGGTGTGCGAGTACCAATGGTTGCTCGATGGCCGGGCACCATACCGGCAGCACGGACATGCAACACCCCAATCATTTCAATCGATTTCTTGCCGACATTTTGCCACTTCGCGAAAGCGCCGCTGCCGAACAAACCAATTGATGGCATAAATATTGCCGAAGTTCTTCAGGGATCAGCGACTACTGTCGACCGACAAGACGGCCTGGTATTTTATGCTGGCAGTGAACTCCAGGCTCTTCGTGATGGAAAATGGAAAATCCACTTTCCGCATAAATATCTTATTATCAACGGAGAAACACGAACCGACGGCAAGCCTGCTGGATATGGCCGCCTTGCACCGCAATCAATTAGCAATAGTGGTATTGAAGGAATCGCCAGCAGGCATGGCTATGTCGTGCGCGAGTTACCATTATCACTGTATGACTTAAGCGCGGATATCAGTGAGTCCAAGAACGTCGCTTCTGACCACCCCGAAATCGTTAAGAAATTAACTGCTCTTGCTGACCGGTACCGAAAAACTCTTGGTGACAGTCTTAACAATATGAAGGGAACACAAACCCGACCAGTCGGGCGAAACAACAGAACCGAATAACTCTCATACATACTTAAAAATCTGTGCGACAAACAAATCCAGTAACAAACTCTGACTTTCTTCTCTCTACTGATGCTGCAAAAGAACTCTACGCAGCCGCAGCTAAAGAGCCGATTTATGACTACCACTGCCACCTCTCTCCTGAAGAAATTGCCGGGGATAAGCAGTGGGCAAACCTTACAGATGTTTGGCTTCGTGGAGACCACTACAAATGGCGAGCTTTGCGTGCGGCTGGTGTTCAGGAAAAGTACATTACTGGAAATGCAACGGATTTTGAAAAATTCTGTGCGTTTGCAGAAACAATGCCAAAGTTTTTACGAAATCCACTATGGCACTGGAGCCACCTAGAACTGTCAAGAGTATTTGGCCTTCATGACATTCTTAATGCATCATCCGCTCAACGCATTTGGGAAGAAACAAATGTTCAGCTGAAAAAACTCTCGGCCCAAACATTGCTGAAGCGTTTTCGAGTCGCAGCTATCGGAACAACGGACGACCCATGTGACGACCTTGAGCATCACTTGAAGATCGCCAACAGCCCGTTAGGGACTCGGGTGTACCCGGCCTTCCGTCCTGATAAAGCACTAACGGCAGACCAACCAAAAGCTTTTCAGGCTTGGATCAAACAACTTGAACATAGTACTGGCTTTTCCTGCAACGACTTTGACTCCTTCCTGGAAGCGATTGCAAACCGCCATACCTTTTTTCATGGGCTTGGAAGTCGCCTTTCAGACCATGGGCTTGCCCAATGCTTTGGCAGAGGTGGCACAAAAAACCAGGCAAAAAAAGTCTATGACGCTGCCTGCAAGGGTAACTCCGTCTCCTCTGAAGAACTTGAGGCTTATCGTGGCTATATGATGATCTATTTCGGTGAACTGGATGCACAAAAAAATTGGACAAAGCAACTCCATCTTGGCGCATTCCGAAATACAAATAGTCGCGGACTCCAACAACTCGGACCTGATGCTGGCTATGATTCCATTGGTGATTTGCCCCAAATGGAAATGCTTATTGGATACCTAGATGAACTCGACAAGCGACATTCTCTGCCAAAGACAATTCTTTACAACCTCAACCCCTCAGATAATTATGCCGTCGCTGCTGCTTGCGGGAACTTCCAAGGTGACGGCATCGCTGGCAAGATCCAATACGGTAGCGGCTGGTGGTTTCTTGATCAACTAGACGGCATGCGTTGGCAGATCAACACCCTCTCTCAAATTGGTCTTCTATCGAATTTTGTTGGCATGTTAACCGATTCACGGAGTTTCCTATCGTACCCAAGGCATGAATATTTCCGACGACTTCTTTGTAGCATTATCGGAAATGATATTGAGCATGGATTACTACCAAACGACATGGCAGCAATGAGAAACATGGTCTGTGGTATAAGCTATCGTAACGCAGTCCAATATTTTGACATGGAACCAGGTGACGCCTGACGGCAGCCTGACTAAGCATGAAAAAATTTCCAGCCGGCAACAAGACACCAGGCCGACTGCCTCCAGAACACGTCGCCAAAACATCTATTTTTATGAACAGGGCTACTTATGACAAGAATCCTTCTCTCTCTTCTCCTTGCGACACTTGGGCTGATTGGCAGTAGAAACCTATCCGCTGGTCCATTGTCAAAATTAAGACAACACGGAACTCAACGGATAAAAACCTTACGACCTGGCAATACTTGGCAAGCCTCTGTCACCAAAAACTCAAAAGAACAGGGAGGCACTGCGATGCCATCTAAAGTCAACATGCCTCCTCAAGGATTTGTTTCTTTGTTTCACGGCACGAATTTAACCGGCTGGTATGGCTGGGGCACACAAGACCCGAATGACTTCAAGAGCATGTCACCAGACGAGCAACTTGATTACAAAAAAAAATCAATTGCCGGTGGGCTTCTCAATAAGAAGGGCATCGATGTGGGAGATCACATCAATGCCCATTGGCGAGTTGAGAACAATGAAATCGTGAATGACGGAAAAGGACTCTACCTCACAACTGACCAAGAATACGGAGACTTTGAACTCTTAGTGGACTATAAGATGCAGCCCCTTGGTGACAGTGGAATCTATCTTCGCGGCATTCCACAGGTTCAGATATGGGATTCGACTGAAGAAAAGAAATTCAAGCTAGGCGCGGACCGAGGGTCCGGCGGACTCTGGAACAATAAACGAGAAGAAGGCAAACACCCCCTTGCTTTAATGGATCGCCCTTTCGGCGAATGGAATCATTTTCGGATAAAAATGATTGGTGAACGAGTAACCGTTGAGTTCAATGGAAAAACTGTTGTGCAAAATGCTGTCATGGATAATTTTTTTGCACACCGAAAGAATAAAGGCAAGAAAAATAAAGCAAATGATTTCCTTGTTGACCCTGTACCGCCAAGAGGTCCAATCCAATTACAAACACATGGCAGCGAAATCCGATGGCGAAATATTTTCATACGAGAAATCTCAACGAGTGAAGCCAATGAGTTCTTAAGATCACAAAACAGTAATGGCTTCGTCGAACTGAATAACGGACAGGACTTGTCAAACTGGCAAGGAGCAACTGACAGCTACGCGATCCATCAGGGTAACATCACATGCAAGCCCGGCAAAGGTGGAGATCTTCTTACAAAAGAGTCTTTTGGTGATACCGCCATACGCATTGAGTTCAGGCTTCCAGCAGCAGGCAATAACGGTATCGCTTTACGAGTTCCAGATGGTGGGCACAGTGCTCACGATGGCATGGAAATTCAGGTCATTGATGATGTTGGCTATAACGCCAGAATGACATCCGCGGGGAAGCCAGAACTTAAGGACTACCAGCATCACGGCAGCCTTTATTTTTGCGTTGGTGCCAAGCAAGGGTATTTAAGACCAACTGGTGAATGGAATTTTGAAGAAATCGTTATTCAAGACCAAAAGTTAACGGTGACACTCAATGGCACATGCATTCTTGATGTACAACTTGACACTCTTAATCGAAATGAAATGGACCATGTACCTGGAGGCCTTGACCGGAAAGATGGCTATGTTGGTCTTGCCGGCCACAATGATCCGGTAGCGTTCCGCAGTTTCAAGGTAAAACGAATAGATAAATGATCGTTGGCCGGAACCGATGGTACTTATGGAGATACAGGCATGAAATTTCTTCTACTACGTTACGATTTGATTTGCCTCATTTCTTTTTCTTTGGGATTTGTTCTCACCAATCCCAAGGAAACACAATCAGCTGATCCTGCAGGTGATCGCAACCAACAACTCACGAGACGCCCCGATGTTCCAAAAATAAAAATCGTTAAGGATGTCGCCTATGCAGACACCAACAACCCCCGGCAACAGGTCGATCTTTTTCTCCCCGTTACTCGGACGAGTGATACTCCCCTTCCAGTCATAGCATTTGTTCATGGTGGCGGGTGGAGAAAAGGCAGTCGGCGCAGTGGCTTACAGTTTTTAGCTCCACTTGTCAGTACTGGAGAATATCTAGGAGTATCAATTGGCTATCGACTTACGGACGAAGCTACGTGGCCTGCACAAATACACGATTGCAAGGCAGCCATTCGTTGGCTTCGGGCGAATGCAAAAACATATCATGCTGATCCAACAAAAATTATTGCTGTCGGAACTTCGGCGGGCGGACACCTTGTTGCCATGCTTGGAACATCTGGTGACGTTTTGGCACTTGAGGGACAAGTCGGCAGTTCATTCGATAGTAGTAGTCGAGTAACCGGCGTTATTGATTTTTTTGGACCAGCGAATCTCACAAACATGGGTGGGTCTCATAACAATCCGGACTCCCCGGAGTCCCTATTACTCGGTGGTCCTGTTCCTAAACTTCCAGAAATTGCTGCTGCAGCCTCGCCAATAACCTATGTTTCAAAAGATGACCCACCTTTCTTGATGATTCATGGATCCGATGACAAACTGGTACCTTTTAACCAGTCTGTGCAACTTCATAAATCACTTCAAGATGTCGGAGTCTCGGCCAGACTTATTAAAATTGAAGGTGGTGGCCATGGTCGCCTTCAATCCACGGAACTCGACAGCCGAATCAGACTCTTTCTTGAAAATCAATTCCATGACAGCGACCATGAAATTTCGACTCAATCAATATCCATCCACCCTTCTTCCTAGCACGAAAAACGGCCGTAATTAAAACCTAAAATATTGACTTGCCAATGCTTTCAAAATTCTTTGTACGCGTAGCTTCACTTCTACTGCTGATGACTTTCATCCTACAAAGCCTTAGTACAAAAGAAGCTTGCGCACACGAAACACTACACCCTTCTTGGAATCAATTTCGTGGCCCAACAGCCAATGGCAAATCACTATCACAGCAACTCCCAATCCGATGGGATGAAACAAAAAATATCTGCTGGAAAACAGCCATCTCTGGCAAAGCATGGTCGAGTCCTGTTATTTCAGGAAATACGATATGGCTGTCAAATGCCACTGAAGATGGACGACGGCTTTCACTTCTCGCAATTGATACAAAAACGGGACATATTCGTAAGGACGTCATTGTCTTTGAAATCGATGATCCCATGTTTTGCCACCCGTTTAATAGCTACGCGAGCCCAACGCCTGTTCTAGCGGATGGTTTTCTTTGGGTTCATTACGGAAGCGCTGGAACCGCTTGCCTTGACTTAGAAACAGAACAAATTATTTGGACGCGTCAAGACTTACCGTGTGATCACCATAGGGGGCCAGGATCGTCACCAATATTTTTTGACGGTGCAATATTCCTAACGTTCGATGGATTCGATCAGCAATACCTCGCCTGCCTTGACGCAAAGACTGGAGAAACCATCTGGCGAACAGATCGATCCATTAATTATGGATCTGATAATGGTGACTTCAAAAAAGCGTACTCTACCCCTACGATTATTACTCACAACAACCGAACACAACTCATTAGTCCAGCAGCAGTCGCTACTGTTGCGTATGATCCGCACAACGGCCAGGAACTTTGGACGGTGTACCACGGTGGTTTTAATGCTGCAGCTCGACCGCTTTACAGCCATGGACTCGTGATTCTTTGTACCGCTAAAGGTGATCGATTATTAGCGGTACGCCCTGATGGTAAAGGAGATATCACCAAGCAACAGGTCGTTTGGAAGTTCGGGAAGTCAGCTCCCACTCGCCCGAGCCAGTCTGTTGTCGCTGATCAACTTTACATGGTAAGTGATACTGGCATTTTCAGCTGTATTGATATCGAAACAGGCGATGTTCGCTGGAGCGAGCGACACAGTGGAAGGTACTCTGCATCACTCGTAAGTTCAGGGCAAAGGCTCTACGCATGCGACGAAGATGGTGGCTGTGTTGTGTTCCAAGCAAACCCTGAGTCTTTTGAAGTGATCTCTGAAAACACTCTCGATAGCGGGTGCATGGCGTCACCAGCCGTTATTGGCAACGATCTTATTATTCGCACAAAGTCTCACCTTTACCGCATTAGCTCGCCCGAACCATTCGATAACAAATCGTAAAGTTCCATGCCCCTTGGTTTTCATAACGAGACTTCGTCAATCAGTTTTGTGTCTGCTCCAAATCTCTCAATCTACGAGTTGCACCAAGATGCGTGACGCGGCAAACTGCTGTTGCAGCCCCATGAAGAGCTGCTTGTGAGGTGTTCTTTGTGACAAACACCTACCAAAA